>CAYRVJ010000005.1:0-24029 GCA_964427785.1 uncultured Alphaproteobacteria bacterium
TAACCCCTTCTTCGTCCGCCGCCAAAATCGTCCCCTTGAATCTTTTGCGCGGGGCAGCGTTTTGCAATATCACCAAATCGCGCATTTCGACTTTTGCCGTCTCGCCGGTGAATTTGGCGAAATCCAAAGGCTTGACCAAAGGCCGATCGATGCCGGGCGAAGAAACTTCAAGCACATAAGCGCCCTCGATAGCATTTTCGACCTCGAGCATGGTGGAACAGGACCTGCTGATCGCGGCGCATTCATCCAAGGTGACAAGCGCGCCGTCGGCATGTTCGACCAAAAGCTGCAAGGTGGGCCGGTTTTGGCCGCCGATAAAACGGCCAAGCACCAAGGCATAGCCTTGCGAGTGCAGCAACGGATTGATCAGCTTTAAAACCTTGTCCAACAACACGCTTTGCATCGGTATTTCCAAAATCTAAACAAAAAGGCGGGAACCTTTCGGATCCCACCTTTCAGTAAACTGATTGGTTTATACTGTATATATAAGGTCTTTCCCGCACAAATGCAAGGCTGGAATATAATAAAATGCCGGCCAAGGATCTCCGCACCGCTAAAGTTTGTAATTAAATTTGTATAATAATTTTATATTTGCAATTTTTAGCCTGTTTTATGACTAAGCCTATTACTTTTAAAATACTGCGCCCTATCTTTCCTGGCCTGGCCTATGGCCCGCCGCAAGTGACGCCGCGATTCTTTTCTTATGCGCTTCCACAAGAGTTTCGCAACACTTCACTTCTTGGTCCAGCTCTGCGGCACTTGGGGGTTTGCCGCCGGCTATGCCCTTCATCCACCTTCCTATCGCCATAATGGCATAGGTTTGGGCGTTGCCATCATTTTGCTGCTTGAAATTTTCAGGATGACGGTACCCTTGGCGGGCCAGCCAGCAATACACCAGCCCGTCATAGGTGTTTGCGGCGCCGCCATTTTCCACCAAAGCCCGGTGCCGCGAAAGCCAGCGCAAGACCCCGACCGCCCCGCCGTAATAATTTCCGGCATCGGCCGATGGCAATTCGGTCAGCATTTTATGAATTTTGCCCTGAACCATGAAGGATTGCAGCGCCTCATTATAGGCTTGCTCTTTTTCATTAAAGCGAAATTGGTTTTGCGGCGTGGGATTGTTATGCAACGCATCTAAAGCCGCTTCGACGGCAAGATGGGCGCGTTGTTTTTTTTCATCCAGCTGCGCGATATCCCGTTCCGGGTCCCAGCTTGCCCGCTGATCGGACAGAAAATGAATCGCGATTATTTGCTCGAGAGTCGGCGATGCCGGGTCATGGATTGTCGCGGCTGCAAGGCCTTGCGCGATTTCAAGCACGGTTTCCCGCCGCGGGCGCATGTTTTGCGGCATCAACGCAAGCGGTTGCTGCGCTCTATCCCGCCTTGAAAAATGCCGCGGCGTTTTTTCCGTTCTGGGGCGCGATTCGTCGCCCTTATGCGCTGAATGCCGTATTATCATATCCTGCCTATAATTTTATTTTTTGTTTCTTAAAAAGAGAAATTTAACATTTTTCCCAATGGCTGTAAAGACTTATTCTGCCCGCTCTATTGGCTTTTTTCTGATAGCGGGTTTCAACCCAAAAATCCGGCTCGGATTCCGTAAAAGGCCCGGGCAAGGTTTTGCAGCGGAAAAAATCTTGGGCCGCCATCTGCTCTGTCGCCCATCGCTGATAGGTGGGATCGTCGCTGGCGAAAAAAAACGCGCCGCCTCTTTTAATCACCCTTGCCAGGGTTTGCAAGTTTTCTTGGGAAATAAAGCGCCTTTTCTCATGGCGTTTTTTCGGCCAAGGATCGGGAAAAAACAAAAACACCCGCGCCAAGCACCCGTCTTGCAGCTTGGGCAACAAATGCCTTACGTCATGCGGGAAAATGCGGATATTGGAAATCGCGTTTTCTTTTATCGTCGATGCAACCTTGGCCAGACCGTTGACAAAGGGTTCGGCGCCGATAAGGCCGATTTGTGGATTGCGCTGTGCCTGCGCCAGAATATGCTCGCCCTGGCCGAAGCCGATTTCAAGCCAGTATTCGGGTAACGGTTGGCGGTTGGCGGTTGACGGCTTGAAGAAATCCGCAGGATCAAGGCTATTATCCTTGGCTTGCTCTATCGCAGCGCGGTCAATCCCCCATCGCGCAAGACATTCATCCAAAATATCCTGCTGCGCATCGGCCAGGGCGCGGCCCTTGCGCCTTCCATACAGCCTAGGGGTTAGGGTATAGGGTTTAGGGTTTAGAGACATATGGTAGCTATAAATTCCTGAACCCTGATCCGCAAACCCTGCAAACCTAGAAAGAGCGCTTCAGTTGATCGACCAGATCCAGTTTTTCCCAGGAAAAGCCGCCATCCTTATCCGGCGCTCTGCCGAAATGCCCGTAAGACGCGGTGCGCTCGTAAATCGGCTTGTTCAATTGCAAATGGGTCCTGATGCCGCGCGGCGACAAATTGACCATTTCGCGCAAGACAGAGGACAGTTTGTCTTCGCACACTTCACCTGTGCCGAAGGTGTTGATGTAAACCGAAAGCGGATGCGACACGCCGATCGCGTAAGACAATTGGATCAAACATTTTTCGGCCAATCCTGCGGCGACAACATTTTTCGCCATGTAACGCGCGACATAAGCCGCCGAACGGTCGACCTTGGTCGGGTCTTTGCCCGAAAACGCGCCGCCGCCATGCGGGGCCGCGCCGCCATAAGTGTCGACGATGATCTTGCGCCCGGTCAATCCGGCGTCGCCGTCCGGCCCGCCGATGACGAAACGCCCCGTCGGATTGACATAAAAATCTTTCTCCCCGCACATCCATCCTTGCGGCAGCACCTTTAACACATGTGGGCGAACCATTTCGCGCACTTGTTCCGTCGAATAGCCTTCGTGATGCTGGGTCGAAACCACCACCGTGGTCGCGCCGACCGGCTTGCCGTCACGGTATTGCAAACTGATCTGGCTTTTGGCGTCTGGGCGAAGATGTTCGAGTTCGCCCGAATGGCGCGCTTCGGATAGAACGCGCAAAATTTTATGCGCGTAATAAATCGGCGCTGGCATGTAATCTTCGGTTTCGTTGCAGGCATAGCCGAACATGATGCCCTGGTCGCCCGCGCCTTCGTCCTTGGAGCCTGCGGAATCGACGCCCTGGGCGATGTCGCTGGACTGGCTGTGGATATAGCAATGCACATCCATGCGCTGCCAATGGAACCCGTCCTGGTCATAGCCGATGTTGCGCACGGTTTCGCGCGCGATATGCGTCATGACGTCGGCGTTGTTCACCGATGCCGGGCCGCGCACTTCGCCGGCCAGGATCACCCGGTTGGTGGTGGCCAAAGTTTCGATGCCGGTGCGCGCCTGCGGATCGGCGGCAAGGAACGCGTCCAGAATCGCGTCCGAAATGCGGTCGCAAATTTTATCGGGATGGCCCTCGGACACCGATTCGCTGGTGAAAACGAAATCGTTCGGCGCGGTTTCCGGCGCGGCATTGGGTTTTCTTGCGAAAGCGTTGCGAAAAATCATGGAGGTTCCCCTTATATAAGAGTTTCTTTATATAAGAGGCAGGGCGGAAAGTCAACTTGAGGGGGTGGAAAAGCTTATTCCACCGTGCCCTTTTTCGACAATGAGCGGATCATGTCGAGCACGGATTTTCGCATCGAAGGATTGCGGATCGACTTGAAGGCGCGGACCAATTCCAATGTTTCGCGGTCAGACATATCGCCCGCGTCATAGGCCGCTTTGGGCGAGGCCACCATGGCGCGCGAACGCGCAGCGCCACGGGACGGCTTTACCGGAAATCCGGCGCCTTCAAAGAAGAACCCGACCGGAACATCCAGTATGCGGCTAAGATCGTAAAGACGGCTTGCGCCGACTCGGTTGACGCCGCGCTCATACTTCTGCACTTGCTGAAACGTGATGCCCAAGGATTCCGCAAGCTTTTCCTGGCTCATGCCCAAAAGCGTGCGGCGCAAACGAACCCGGCTGCCGACATGCGCGTCCAGGGCCTGTGCTTTTGGTTCTTTGGTGCGGCTTTTACTTTTCACAATAATCCTATTTCATTTCCTGACGCGCGCTACTTGTATGGTTCTCAAGCAAAGCATATTTTATGTAACCAAATATTATCTCACTTTTATAGCTTGATAAAAATGTCACAGATTACTGCACGCCCAACTAACAAATTATTTGCTGATGCTTAGCGGTTACAGCAGCCCTTTTTTGCAATCACTGGCTGTAAACTGGCTATCATGCGATTGCGTGCATGTTGTAGTAATACAAGCATAGTAAAATGTAAAACAAAAAAAGCTAAAATAAATAACCGGCCCGCTATATTTTACCGAACTTGCCATAAACAGTACCGTTTGGCAAGTTTTTAGGCAAATTTATATCCAAAAAAGATTCTTTGCCCAACGGGATTTGGCCCAAAATACGGCCAAACGGATCTATGACCGCGCTAATCCCCGTATTCGCAACCCGGATCAGCGGCAAACCTTGTTCGATGGCGCGCATTCGCGCCTGCGCCAAATGCTGATACGGGCCCGCCGTATGCCCGAACCAAGCGTCGTTGGTCAGGTTCAAAATCCATTGCGGCTGGGGCGGACCCGTGGATACTTGCCCCGGAAAAATTGCTTCATAGCAAATCAGCGGCGCAAAAGGCGGCAAACCCATGCCCAGGGGCGGCTCGATGATTTTGCCGCGCGGCCCGGCACTGTAATTCATCATGCCGGGTGTCAATTTTTTCAAAGGCAGAATATGGGACAAAGGCATATATTCGCCGAAAGGAACCAAATGCGCCTTGTCGTAATTCGCAACGATGTCGCCGCCATCGTCCAAAAGAGCAAGGCTGTTGTACAGTTTTTCAACATCGCCTTGCGGCGAAAGCACGAACCGTGGAATACCCAAAATCAATCCGCCGCCCGGCGGGATGATCTTGCGCATTTCCCGGCGCGGCGCGGGATTCAGGTCGATCGGATAAGGCAGCGCGGTTTCGGGCCAAACAATAAAATCGACGCCGCTTTGCCCGGCGTTTTGCGACAGATTCAAATAACGGCGGAAATTTTGCTCGGCATCGGCCCTGTTCCATTTTTGCTTTTGGCCGATATTGGCCTGCACCAGGCGCAAGCGCAAATCATCGTATGACGCAACATCTTTCGGAATGCGCCAATGGCCCCAAAAGCCGAGCGCAAGAAATACGCACGCAACCACCAGCGTGGTTTTAAATTTTCGGTCGATCAGGAAAACTGCGGCAAATACTCCGGCGAGCGCCAAAGCGCTAAGGCCGTAAACGCCGAACAAAGAGGCCGATTGCGACAGCGCCAGGGAAAACCCCAGGCTATAGCCCATAAGATTCCAGGGAAATCCGGTAAACAGCGCGCCGCGCGCGATTTCCAAAAGCACATAGGACAAAACGAAAAACGCCGCATACCCCATGCCGTGCAAGCCGAGCTTTATCCGCGCGCCATAAGCCAAAACGCCGTGCAGCGCACCATACAGCGCAAGAATCGCGGGAAGCCCGAAAACGGGAAAGGGCAAGGCCCAGGCGAATTGCCCGGCATCGATTAAAAACGCATGGCCGATCCAATACAGCCCGCATACGAAATAGCCGAAATGCCAGAAAAACCCGGCCGCAAACGCCTCGCGCCAGGACGAAGCCTGCAACACCCAATAATGATAGGCGGCAAAAGAAAAAATCAGGCAGGGAAAAATATAAAGCGGCGGCAAGGCCAAAACCGCGATACCGCCCAAGGCAATCAGCAGGAAGGCGCGGCGCAAACCGCCAAGCCCGCGCCAGATGCGGATACGCGAAAAAATCCTATCCTGTAAACCGATAAGGCCTTGGGTCGGCGCAAGAAAACGCATATTACGCTTCCGCCGCTTTTTGATCCTTTATCGAATCCCTGATCTTGCGGATGCGCAGCCTTTTTATGCGGCGCGGATCGGCGTCGATCACTTCGAATTCGAAATCCGCGCCTCTTGCGCCGTCATACAGCTCTTGCACGATCACTTCGCCCCGCGCCGGAACGCGCCCGGCCAGCGCGAATACTAGCCCGCCGATGGTGTCGATGCTTTCGCTTTGGTCTTCGCCAAGGCTGATTCCCGCCCAATCCTCGAATTCCTCCAAGGTGGCGCGCGCGTCGGCGAACACGCTGCCGTCCGGACGCGGCATCAATTTCGGCGCCTCGGCGACGTCATGCTCGTCTTCGATCTCGCCGACGATTTCTTCGATCAAATCTTCGATGGTGACAAGACCGTCAATGCCGCCATATTCGTCGACCACAAGAGCAAGATGCTTGTGCGTGACGCGCATTTTCAACAGCAGGTCCAAGGCGCGCATACTGGGGGAAATAAACAAGGGCGGCAGAAACAGCCGGTGCAGATCGGCGGATTTTTCCTTGGCATGGCAGGCGAATACGTCCTTGACGTGCACCAGGCCGATCACGTCGTCGAGCGATTCGCGGTAAACCGGAAGGCGTGAATGGCCGGATTCGATCACCGCCTTGACGATGTCGGGAAATGGCAAGCCCGATTCTATCGCGATAATATCGGATCGCGGAACCATAACGTCCATTACCGTCACCTGCGACAGGCGCAAAATATTGGCCAGCAGTTTCTTTTCGTCGTTCGCGATCGGCGGCGCGTCTTCTTCGCGCTCTTCGATCAGCTCTTCCAGCGTTTCGCGGATAGCGGTCGCGGCGGCCTGCCTGCGGCGCATTCTCCCGAATTTCGAGAAAATGAAATTTTTAGCATGGCCGATAAATCCGGCTTGCTTGCCGGAATCGGCTGGGGGGGGATCTGGGTCTGGGTTCGCTTTCATCTTTATGACCTTATATATAGCAGATAGGGATCGGATATGCCAAATCCGGCCAAAACGCGCTTTTCCAGCCTTTCCATACGGCGCGCCGCTGCGGCGTTGTGGTGATCGTGCCCGAAAAGATGCAAAACCCCATGCACCGTCAAATGCGCCATATGGTCCAAAAGCGCCTTGCCTTGTTCTTTGGCTTCGCGCTTGACGGTTTGATAGCCCATCACCACATCGCCCAAAATCAAGGTGGGCTTTAATTGGCGCAAGGCTTTTTTAAACTCTTTGGGCGGCATTTGCGGAAAAGACAAAACATTGGTCGGTTTGTCCTTGCCGCGGAATTTTCGGTTTAGATCCCGCATCAAGCGGTCGTCGGCGAATACCAGGTTTAATTCCACGCTTGCCTCTTGCGGCATTGCGGCAGCAACGGCGGCTTTGGCGAAACGCCGCGCCTTACGCGGCAAAACGGGTATGTTTTTCCGCCAATGCGGGCAAGGGTCCAGCACGTGAATACGGATTTTCATCTGCGGTCAGGATGCGTCCGTGGCGGGTTCGGATTCGTAAATATTTTTCTCGGCGCGGCTATAGGCGCGCACGATGCGGGTGACAAGCGGATGCCGCACCACGTCTTCTTCGGCAAAGCGGGTGAACCCGATTTCTTCGACGTTCTTTAAGATATCGACCGCGTCGCGCAAACCCGATTTCACGCCGCGCGGCAAATCCACCTGGCTAAGATCGCCGGTGACCGCCATGCGCGAGCCTTCGCCAAGCCGCGTCAAAAACATTTTCATCTGCACCGAGGTGGTGTTTTGCGCTTCGTCCAGAATCACGAAAGCGCCGGAAAGCGTTCTGCCGCGCATAAAGGCCAGCGGCGCGACCTCTATCTCGTTGCTGGCGATGCGGCGCAAAACTTGGTCTGCGGGCATCATGTCATAGAGCGCGTCGTAAAGCGGGCGCAGATAGGGATCGATTTTTTCGCGCAAATCGCCGGGCAAAAACCCAAGTCTTTCGCCCGCCTCGACCGCGGGGCGCGATAAAATAATTCTTTCCACCTTGCCTTCGAGCAGCATGGATACGGCCACCGCGACCGCGACATAGGTTTTCCCCGTACCCGCCGGGCCAAGACCGAACACCAAATCTTTTTCCTGCAGATGTTTGATATATTCCGCCTGTTTCGGCGTGCGGGCGTTGACTTGCTTGCGCCTTGTGCGTACCGCCGCCGACGGCGCGTTGTAATCATCGACGAATTGCTGGCGCGAGCTGGCCTCGGTCGACATGCGCATCGCCGCATCCACCTCGCCGGTCGTGACCATCATGCCTTTTTCCAGCCTTTTATAAAGCGCCTTTAGCGCCGCTTTGGCGATGTCGGCGCGGTCGGAAGGCCCGCTGATCAAAAGCTGGTTGCCGCGGCTTACGATCGAAAGCCCCAAATGCTGCTCGATCCGTTGCAAATGCCGGTCATGTTCGCCGTAAAGCAGCGGAACAAGCCGGTTGTCTTCGAATTGCATGTGGGTGGAAATGCCGTCTTTGTCGGGTTTGTTTTTGTCGGTCAAGCGGAAACCTGGGCTGTGGGGTTGGAACAAAAGGCCATGGACGCGCTTATCGCGTCCTGTTTGGTGCAAAGCTCGCCGGCAAGGCCGTTCTGATAGGCGCCGGTGACGCGCACGGGCAATATTTTTCCGATCAATTCCTGGGCTGCGCCCTCTATATATAAAGACTGCATATAGGCGGTCTTGCCCATGATTTGCCCGGGCTTTTTGCCATTGCGGTCGAATAGCACCGGTAAAACCGCGCCCAATTTGCTTTGGTTGAAGGCGGTTTGCTGCGTGATCAAAAGCTGTTGCAGCCGGGCAAGGCGTTCGGTTTTGACGCCTTCGCCGACCTGCCCGTCCTGTATGCTGGCGGGCGTTCCGGGACGGGGCGAATATTTAAAGGAATAGGCCTGGGCGTATAAAGTTTTGCGCACGATGTCCATCGTCGCCTCGAAATCTTTTTCGCTCTCGCCCGGAAATCCGACGATGAAATCCGACGACAAGGCGATGTCGGGGCGCGCCGCGCGCAAATCTTCGATGATCCTTAAATAATCTTCGGCGCGGTGCTTGCGGTTCATCGCATCCAATACCGCGTCCGATCCGGATTGAACCGGCAAATGCAAATAGGGCATAAGCTGCGGGATATCGCGGTGCGCTTCGATCAGATCCGCCGTCATATCTTTTGGGTGCGAGGTGGTGTAGCGGATGCGGGCGATACCCGGCAATGCCGCCACCGCCTCGATCAGCCGCGCCAAGCTCCATGTTCCGCCCTTGGCCTCGCCGTGATAAGCGTTGACGTTCTGGCCCAAAAGGGTGATTTCCTTGGCGCCGCTTGCGATCAGGCGGCGCGCTTCTTGCAAAACATCCGCTGCGGGGCGGGAATATTCCGCGCCGCGCGTATAGGGCACGACGCAAAAAGTGCAAAATTTGTCGCAGCCTTCTTGCACCGCCAGAAACGCCGACGGTCCTTGGCTGGCTTGTTCCTCGGGCAGGAAATCGAATTTGCTTTCGGCCGGAAAGTCGGTGTCCAAAACCGCGCCCGCGCCGCGCGCGGCCTTGGCGACCATTTCCGGCAAGCGGTGGAAACTTTGCGGCCCGAACACCATATCGACATAAGGCGCGCGCTTTACGATTTCTTCGCCTTCGGCCTGGGCGACGCAGCCCGCGACCGCCAAAATCATCTTGCGGCCTTTTTTCTGCTGCAGCTCGTCTTTCAGCGGGCGCAAGCGGCCAAGTTCGGAAAATACCTTTTCTGACGCCTTTTCGCGGATATGACAGGTGTTCAAAATCACCATGTCGGCGCCTTGCGGCGCGGACGATAGGTCATAGCCGAGCGGCCGCAGCAGATCCGCCATCCTGGCGGAATCATACATGTTCATCTGGCAGCCATAGGTTTTTATAAATAGTTTCTTGCTCACGGCAGGCAATTTATCGCATTTCGCGGGATTTTACTACCGCGCAGATGCGGCGGCGTTAAGCGGCACAAAAGCTTGGTTTTGCGCGATTTGCGCCGGATTCTGCCCGCGCCCGCTGATGCGCTGCGAAATAGCGGATGCAATCTGCGCATGGCAATGCGCCGAAAGCGCCTTATGGTCTTGAAATTGCGACAAGGTCACCGGCGGGAAGAATTCCGCGACCACGGTCATTTTGCCCAGGCCCAAAAACCGCCAAATATGCGGTATCAAATCCATATCGCCATACCAGCAGAAAAGCGGTCTTTCCAGCCTTCCAACCGGAAGCCCGTTCAGCTCGACGAAGCTAAGGCACAAGGGCTGCACCAAAAGATCCTTGCCGTCTTGCGGCTTGCAGGCCGCGACGCGGAACAAGGTGTGCTTGAACGGCAAAAGACGGTTGCCGTCGCCGCTGGTGCCTTCGGGAAAAATCACAAGATTTTGCTTTTTATCGAGCGCCTTTTCCACCGCCTGCAGATGTTCTTGCGCCGCTGTCGGCTTGCGGTCGATAAAGACGGTGTTTTGCAGCCGACCCAAAGTGCCGAACAAAGGCCAACGTGCGATTTCTGATTTCGCGACGAAAGACACCGGCAAAAGCGCGCTGATCAAAACGATATCCATGTACGAGCTGTGATTGGCGATCAAAAGAACCGGGGATTGCGCGGGCGGTTTGCCGCGCAGCTCGATCCGCACGCCCATAATTTTGGCGACCAAGCGGTGAAACCGCACCGGTATGGCATAGGAAAAAGCCGGAAACAATTTCACGATGATATATTGCGCCGGCAAAAGAGCCAGGGTCAGCAAAACCAAGGCGGTCAGCCGCGACGCCGACAAGACAAATGAGATCATGGCGCATCCCCCTCTGTTTCTCCCGCCACGGCGGCGGTGCGTTCGTAATAGCGGAAATATTTATCCGTCACCTGGTCGGTCTTTACCATGATGAACACATCGACCGTGTTGAATTGCCGGTCGATATAGGCCCCGTCGCCGAACCAGCCGCCCAGGCGCAAATAGCCTTTGACCAATGGCGGTAAATCCAACAGCGCTTTTTTCGCGTCGATTTGCTCTTTAGGCAATATATCCATCGGCACGTAATGCGATTCCAGGGCGCGCACGGAAAATTCTTTTGGCGCCGGGTGGAAATGATGCAAATAAGACAGGCTTTGCGCATGCGCCTTGGGGTCCGTCCCGGGAAAGCTGACGCAGCCGAACATTAAATCGAGCTTATGATGAAACACATAACCCGCGATCCCGCGCCACAAAAGCTGCATTGTCGGACGGTTGCGGTACGGCTCTGCGACGCAAGACCGCCCCAATTCCAAAAGATTGCCCTTGAAATTCAATATGCTGGAAATATCGTACTCGCCGGTCGAATAAAATCCACCCGCCTTTTTCGCGGCGTCGCCGCGGATAAGACGGTATGTGGCAACGATGGCGCTGGCGTCCTTGCCCAGGCTGTGGTCGAACACCAAAAGATGGTCGCAGACATCGTCGTATTTGTCGAAATCGCGCTTTTCCGCTTTGGCCTGCGCGCTGGGCGTTGCTCCCATTTCTTCGTAAAAAATCTTATAGCGCAGATTCTGCGCCGCGATGATTTCTTTATTGTCTTTGGCGAGCCGCGCCTCGAGATGG
This sequence comes from uncultured Alphaproteobacteria bacterium, assembly GCA_964427785.1. Lineage (GTDB taxonomy): Bacteria > Pseudomonadota > Alphaproteobacteria > SHNJ01 > SHNJ01 > CAYRVJ01. Next base: position 11,391 of record CAYRVJ010000005.1, read on the forward strand.
CCGAGCGATTGCGGCGGCGGCAATTGCGCCGCGGCAAAGGCGGCATCCGTTTCCGGTGGTTTAAAGTCGTGATGTAGCAAAAAAGCGTCTTTCCCTGGTAAAGGCGGCATACTCGGCTCTTTATAGCACATCAAACCCGTGCGCCAAGCGAAGCTTTTGTGACAATAAAGGCCGGGGCCGCCAGGGCCGGATCAGGCCGTTTTGCGCATTCTTGTGGATTTCGTGCCAAGGCCGATATCTTTGGCAAGTTTGCTGCGCTGGCGGGCATAGTTGGGCGCGACCATGGGATAATCCTGGGGCAGATTCCATTTTTCGCGGTATTGCGCCGGGGTCATTTTGTAAACGGTCTTCAGGTGACGGCGCAGCATTTTCAGTTTTTTGCCGTCTTCAAGGCAAATGATGTAATCCGGCTGCACCGACTTCTTGATCGGCACGGCTGGATTTTGCGGGCTGGCGAAAAGCGGATGCAGGCCGGAAGTGCTGACCAGGGCATCGTAAACCGTTTTGATCCATTGCGGGATTTCGTCAAGGCTGCAATCCTTGTGGGATAAGCGCGCCGCGACGATGGCGGCGGTGTGTTGCAGGATGTCTCTTTTGACTTGTTCCGACATGGCTTATCGCTCCTTGACCATAATTTTATTTCAATTTCCTTTTAGCGGTCTTTGATGCCCCTTCTTGGCACCAAAAGATGATATAAAGAAATATTGTTTCCAAATCAAGGCGTAGAATTTTGTTTTGTTTCTGCAAGACGAGGGCAAGAAACCTCATAAACCGACGCAAATACAGGCTAAGTAACTTGGAGTAAAATAAAAACTCTATAGGAATTTGCTCTTATCGCAAATCAAGCCGCATCAACAAGGCGTCTTCGCGCCGGCCGTTGGCGCGCAAATAATAATCGGGGCGCGTTCCGGCAGATGTAAAGCCGGACTTCGCGTAAAGCGCAAGCGCCGCGTGATTGCCGCTTGCGGCTTCGAGGAAAACGGAATATGCGCCGCGCCGCTTGCCGGCACGTAAAAATTCTTGCAACAATTTTTCGCCGATGCCTTGGCGGCGCAAGCTTGGCTCTACCGCCATATTTAAAATCTCCGCCTCATCCCCCGCCGACTGGCCCAAAATAAATCCCTGGACTTGATCTTCTAAAAAAGCGGCGAATCCCCACGCCCGGCCTTGTTGCAAAAAACTTTGCAGCGATTCTTTGCCCCAGCCCTGGGCGGTATCGGCATCCATCAGCGCATGAATCATCTCTGCGGCGTCAATTGCTGAAAATTCGCTTATATCCCTAAGCCGCATGCCTAAACCGCGCTACGTTGCGCGCCTGCTATGGTGACGTCGGCGCCGCGCATATAAAGCGGGCTAGCGGAGAAATCCTGCGCCCGCGAAAAAAACCTGTGGGCGTAAAGATACGCACCCGCTGCCGATGTCTTGTCCGGTGTTTTGTCTTGGCCGAATCCCGCAAGCAAAATTCCCGGCGAGGCAAAAGCATCACGGCAACGCTCGATGGATTCGGCGGCAAAAGGTTTTTTTACCGGGTTCAAAGACGCGTCGAACGACGCCGCAAAAAACCCGCCCTTGCCGTCTTGCAGAATCACGCCGACGCCATTTTTGCAATCTTGCATTGCCGCTTTGGCGGCGAAATGCGTTACGCCCATGACCGGTTTTTGTAAAGCTTCGCCAAGTCCCTTGGCAAAGGCGATGCCGATGCGGATGCCGGTGAAAGACCCTGGCCCGCACGCCACGGCGATGCCGTCCATGTCGTCTAAAACCAAATCACAAGAACGCAACGCGTCTTGCAATTGCGGCAACAAGGCGTCGCCCTGGCCGCGCGCCACCTCGCGCTCGGAAAGGGCCAGAATTTTTCCGCCGCTTCCGATAGCAAGGCCGCAAACCCCGAATCCGGCATCGATAGAAACAAGGCAAGGGGAAAGAAGACGGGACAATTACGCTATCTTGCAGGCCTGGTCGAAGGAAAGCCTTGGGCTTTGCTGAAACAATTTCGACGCGTCGCCATAGCCGATATTGCAAAGGAAATTCGATTTAAACCGCCCATCGGGGAAAAACGCGGCGTCGCATTTCTTTTTATCGAATCCCGACATCGCGCCGCAGTCGAGGCCCAAAGACCGCGCCGCCAACATGAAATATGCGCCCTGAATCGAAGAATTGCGGAAAGCGGTTTCCTGGATCAAGGCGTCATTGCCGGCAAACCAGGATTTGGCGTCGGTGTGCGGAAATAATTGCGGCAGCAATTCGTAAAATTGCACATCATAAGCAAGGATCGCCGTCACCGGCGCGGATTTGGTTTTATCGATATTGCCCTTGTCCAGGCAGGCAAGCAGCTTTTCCTTGGCGGCGGGCGATTTGACATACACGATCCGCAAAGGCGAGCAATTGGCCGAGGTCGGGCCCATTTTGGTCAGATTGTAAATTTGATGCAAAACCGCATCCGGCACGTCCCGGTTCTGCCAGGCGTTGTGCGTCCTGGCCTTGCGGAACAGGACATCCAGCGCGCGGTCGTCTAGGGTTTCGGAAAAAGGCGCGTTCTGCGCGGCCTGAGATGCGGATGACATGAAAAAACTCCTTATTCAATTGATACATGACTCATGGTGAGCCTGTCGAACCATGGGCTGAAAGCGCGATATCTCGCCTATCCTTCGACAAGCTCAGGATGAGCTGGTGGTCAAATCAGACCTATTACCTTACATTGTGATCGGCCCGATTTGCGTGCTAGTATATATAGCAGGAAACCGTAAAGAAGAAAGGGGCAAGGAAATGCGGAACAACGCGCGTTTTATCGCCATAAGTTACATAATAGGGTTATGGGCGGCGCTGCCCTTTTGCGCTATGGCCGCCGAACCTGCCCCGGCGAACCATGCCGTGGTTTTCTTATATCATCGCTTCGGCGACGGCGCGTACCCCGCGACCAACATCGCGCTGGAACAATTCGACCGGCATTTGGCGGAATTGCAAAGCGGGCCTTATAGCGTTTTGCCGCTGGATAAAATCATAACTCATATCCGCGCCAAGCAAGCTTTGCCGGACAGAACGGTCGGCATAAGCATTGATGATGCGCATTTGTCCTTTTATAAAAACGCCTGGCCGAAACTGCGCGCAGCCCGGCTGCCCTTCGCTATTTTCGTTGCGACCGAATCCGTCGAACAAAACAATCCCGATTACATGAGCTGGGATCAGCTGCGCGAAATCGCGCAAAGCGGACTTGCGATTATAGGCAGCCAAACGCACAGCCACCCGCATATGGCGCATCAATCGCGCCAGAAAAACGCGCAAGAGATATTGGCCTCGCAGCAATTGTTCGAAAAACGCCTTGGATTCAAGCCTGCGATTTTCGCCTATCCTTACGGCGAATATAATTTGGACACCCAAAAATTAATGGCGGAAATGGGATTCGCCGCAAGCTTCGCGCAGCATTCCGGTGTGATCCATGGCGGCAGCGATTTTTTCGCGCTGCCGCGTTTCGCCATGAACGAATCCTATGGCCAGATCGAACGGTTCGTGATGGCGGCGAACGCGCTGCCTTTGCCGGTTTACGATCTTGCGCCGCTTGACCCTGTGCTGACGCAAAACCCGCCCGCCATCGGATTTAATATCGATCCCGCGATCGGCGGCAAGGGGCTTTCCTGCTTCGCGTCCGATCAGGGCGCCGTCAAGGCCGATATGATTTCTGGAACAAGGGTGGAAATACGCTTGAACGCGCCATGGCCGCAAGGCAGGGCCAGGTTGAATTGCACCATGCCCGGCCCGGATGGCCGTTATCGCTGGTTCGGGATGCAGTATTTGGCGGATAAAACGCCCGCTTTTTAGGTATTGCGCGCCAGACGGAATACGTCGTCTTCAGCCAGATCCAGACGCGCCTTGTCCAGCCTATGCAGATCGTTGATGCGCATGATGCTTTGCAAAGTCTTGACATAGGCGCCCCGGCGTTCGGAATAAGCGATCAAAGTTTCGGCCAGCCTGTGGCCGCTGATATTCCGGTTTTCCTGGCGCAAATCTTCGCGCACGGCGCGGAACGCGGCATAAGAGCGATGCGAATTCAAATTGCGCATATAGGACAAAACCGTTTCATAAAGGCTGTTAAAGGCGCGTACATAATGCCCGCGTCCTTGCGCCCGGTCTTCTGGCAGCATGCCGCCATTCGGGGAAAATATCTGCTGGCCGTAAAGCGCGTTGCCGGATTGCGCAAAACGCGACGTGCCCCAGCCGCTTTCTTCGGCGGCTTGCGCGATGGCAAGCGAAGGCGGGATCACATCGACCCGGCGCTTCAGCTCGTCCATATCGACGCCGTTCAAGCCATATTCAGAGGCGAGCTGTTCCAGATAGCGCGTTTCGTCAAGGCCGATAGGCTGGCGGCTTGCGATCTTGGCGTCCAGCTCTAAAAGCTTTTCGCGTTGCTTTGATATCTGTTCATTGACCAAAAGCACCAAAGGCAGCACCGAGCGGATAAACAAATCTTTTTTGTCTTTCGGCGAATGGATGGCCGCGATGTCCTTAGGCAGGCGCGACAGGAAAACCGGCGGCACGGCGTCGCCGCCGGCGACCGCTTGCAGCTCATAGCTTTGCTGGGCGAAAATATCGTTCAAATCCTCGTGGCTGTCGGCTTCGATCAGAAAATTGCGGACGATGTTGTGGCCAAGCTGCGCGGTCGCCTGTTCGACAAGGCGCGCGGTGGGCGACGGCGCGTATAACGACCAGGTGAATCCGAACAAAAAGCAAAGCCCCAAAATGGCGGCGTTTTGCGTCATGAAATTATGCGCCGCCATGGAATAGGCTGTCATATAACGGCGCTTATAATATCTTTGCAGTATCTTAATCCGTCTCATTACCGCACCCCTTGTTTTTTTTAATTACAGTACCGCGCGCACTTCGACGACTTCTGGAACGTAATGTTTGAGCATGTTTTCAATGCCCGATTTCAATGTCAGGGTCGAGCTGGGACATCCGGCGCAAGAACCGCGCAATTGCAGATACACGATCCCGTCTTCGAACCTGTCAAAAGTGATATCGCCCCCGTCCATGGCAACGGCCGGGCGGACGCGGGTTTCGATCAATTCAATAATTTGCGCCGAAATCTCGTCCGATGCCTCTGCTGTCGCGGCAACGGCGCCGTCCAGCATCACCGGCTTATTCTGGCTAAGATGTTCCATCAACGACGCCAGCACCAAAGGCTTGAGTACGACCCAGTCGGACTTGTCGTCCTTGGTCACGGTTACGAAATCGGTGCCGAAAAACACCGCCTTGACGCCCTGGACTTGGAACAACGTCATCGCCAGGGGCGAGTTTTTCGCCGCTTCTACGGAGGTGAAATCGGCGGTTCCCGAAGGCAGCACCGCGCATTCGGGCAGAAATTTCATGGTCGCCGGGTTCGGCGTGGATTCGGTTTGAATAAACATTATACTCCCGCTTTGTTATTGGACCGGTCTTGCCGGTAAGCCTTATCTAAGTCATCCCGATCAGGGGGGAAGTGGCTTTTTTTACCATTAATTAACTTTTATCCTAGCATAAAGATGGGTTAATTCCCAGTTTTGTCTCCGGCCATCGGCCTATTTATCGCATAGAATATAGGTTTATTGCGCCGCAACAGAACAGTGAGTAATTTGATTGCGTTAATGTTAACCTGGGTTAACAGTTTAATCAGCTTGACCAATAATTCTTTTAGGTATACAGGCTTCGATACAGAGTCAATTACAGAAAGGTACGATCATGACCGCCGTTATTTCAGCCATTGTAGAAAATGCTCTTAATAAGTTCCGCGATCTTTCTCCGCGTGAAAAAATCACAGAGCTGGATCAATTTGCATCCCTTGTCGAAGCCAGCAGATGTTCCGCAGGCGGCGCATTGCAGGGGCAGACCCGCGCAGAAACCGACGCCATCCTGTCGGGCATGATGCAAATTCTCAATGAGAATTTGCCCGCCTCAAATCAAGTGAATTTATCCCGCCGGGATGTTGTTGCCGAAGATGTCGTGTTTGCCGCGCGCGATGCTTTGATGCGCGGCGGCCGTTAACCATGTTTCAGAAACCCGACCGTCTCGTACACCTCGGCCAGGGTTTTATCCGCCCTTTCGCGCGCCTTGTCCGCACCGCTGCGCAAGATGGATCGCAAATGCGCCTCATCGCCCATCAATTTCCGCATCTCGCTTGTGATCGGCCCTAATTTCGCGACCATCAAATCGGTTAGGCTTGTTTTGAAAGCCGAAAATTGCTGGCCCGCGAATTGGGGAATAATTTTTTCCAAATCCGCATCCGACAGTGCGGCGTAAAGCGATAGCAGATTTTCCGCCTCTGCCCTGCCTTCCAGCCCCTTTGCCGAATCGGGCAAGGGATTGGGATCAGTTTTCGCCTTTTGGATTTTCAATTTTATGGTATCGGCATCGTCGGTCAAATTGATGCGGCTGTAATCCGATTCGTCCGACTTGCTCATCTTTTTCGCGCCGTCGCGCAGGCTCATCACCCTTGCCGCGACGCCCTGGATATGGGGTTCCGGCAGCGGGAAAATTTCCTTGTCATATTGCCTGTTGAACGCGCCCGCGATATCGCGCGCCAATTCCAGATGTTGTTTTTGATCCTCGCCGACCGGAACATGGGTCGGCTTGTACAATAAAATATCGGATGCCATCAGCACGGGGTAGGCGTAAAGCCCCAACACCGCCTGATCCTTGTGCTTGCCGGATTTTTCCTTGAATTGGGTCATGCGGTTCAACCAGCCGAGCGGCGCGAAACAAGAAAACACCCAAGCCAGCTCGGCATGGGCCGGCACATGGCTTTGCACGAAAATGGACGATTGCTTGGGGTCGACGCCGCAGGCGATATAGGCGGCCGCGACCTCGAGCGTCGCTTGGCGCAGCGCTGCTGGATCTTGCGGCGTTGTGATCGCGTGCAAATCGACGATACAGAAATAACATTCCGCGCCTTTTTGCATGGCGACCCAATTTTTGATCGCGCCCAAATAATTGCCCAGATGCAAATTTCCGGTTGGCTGCACGCCCGATAGAATTCGTTTCATCTTATGGCTCCCGCCGCAATAATTGCCTAAAGTCCTGTATTTTCACCGCCCCCAGCAAAAAGACAAGGGCGAAATAGGCCGCCATGCCGCAGGTTACCAGAATTGCGAGCGCCAAAAACGCCTTAAAGCTTCCGCCCCAAAACCACGGGGCGAGCGCGAATTTCAGCGCGATCAACACCGCGCCCATGATTGCTGCCGCGATTGCGGCCTTGATCAATATCGCTTTTAAATTGGCGTCGATTTTCAAATGGCCCCGTTTATTTAAAATTTGCGCGAGGATGAAAAAATTGACCCAAGATGAAATCGAGGTTCCAAGCGCGATGCCGACATGGCCGAATGGCCCGATCAAAAACAAATTCAACGCGGCATTGATGGCGACGCACAGAAAAGCGATTTTGACCGGCGTTTTCGCGTCGCCGCGCGCAAAAAATCCGGGATTCAACGCCTTGATTAAAACAAATGCGGGAATGCCCGCCGCAAACCCCATCAACGCGATGGCGGTTTCATGGGTGGAGTGCTGCGAAAACTCGCCGCGCTCGAACAATACTTGAATGACGGGGCCGGGGATCAAAAACAAGGCGATTGCGGCGGGAAGCGTCAAGGCCCAAGTAATGCCGATAGCGCGGTTTTGCTGATCTATCGCGCCGGCATCGTCGCCTTGCGCCACGATCTTGGCCAGAATCGGCAACAAAGCCGTCCCGACGGCGATGCCGACGATGCCAAGCGGCAATTGCGCGACGCGGTCGGCATAATATAAATGCGAAATCGCGCCGTCCGGCAAAAGCGACCCCAGCATGGTTCCGACCAAAAGATTGATTTGATAGGCGCTAGACCCCAGCGCGACGGGCAAGATCGCAAAGACCAACGCCTTGGATTCCGGCGTCAGTTTCGGAACCCTAAAACGCAGCGCGATATTTTCCCGCGCCGCTTCATGGCGCAAAAAGGCGAATTGCGCGATGCCTGCCAAAATTACCCCGACAGCAAGCGCGTGCCCCGGCGTTTCGGTAAAGCCCGACAGCAAAACCAAAGACAGCATCATCACCACATTCATAATGCAAGGCGCGATGGCAAAAGCGTAAAATTTATCCAGCGCGTTCAATATCCCGCCGTAAAACGCCGTCATCGAAATCAGCAATATATAAGGAAAGGTGATGCGCGCGAAATCGACCGCCAACGCGAATTGCGCGGGGTCTTGTTTGAATCCCGGCGCGATCACGGGCAGCAAATAATCCATCAGCCCTTCGCCCATAACCACAAGCAGCACCAGGCCCAGCAATAACAGCGCCATGGATTCTTCGGCGAATTGCAACGCCGCCGCCCGGCCTTGCTGCGTCAATTTCGCGGCGAATCGCGGCACGAACACCAAAGAAAAAGCGCCCTCGGCAAAAAGCGCGCGGAACATATTGGGCAGGCGGAACGCCACGAAGAACGCGTCGGCGATCGGCCCCGCGCCCAAATAGGCCGCCGTGACCATATCGCGCGCCATGCCCAAGACCCGGCTTAACAGGGTCCAGCCGCCAATGGTGAATACGGAACGGGAAAGATTCATACCCCCCTCTCATACGGTAAAAACGGGGATTTTTCTATCATTTAGAATGCAAAATAAAAAAGGGCACAAGCCCGCCCCGATCTCATTTGCCACATTGACCGCGCGCTTGGGGTAACGTATAGTTTTGTATCTTTTAAAAACATAATTTACGGCCAAAGCTAAAAGCTATAAGTAAGAGGGTGTGCGGTGACAGACAATACGGACCATATCAACCCCGACGCGGATTCGCCCCCGCCCCCGCCGCCTTTTATACCTTATAATATTTTCAAGCCCGGCATTTTGAATGAAGCCAAGCTCGCGGCGCAAACGGGGATGATCGACCCTGTCAGTCCTCTTAACGGCAGCCCGTATGTGCTTCCCTTGCGGCTCAACCATTTTTTGGTGCGGCCAGACACCGATGTGCCGGAAGAAGGCGGTATGGACGCAAAGATCAATTTGGGCGGGCTGCTTGATCCCGGTATATTTTTGGAACAAATGACGGAACATATCGAAAAATTGCGCGGCTTGAGTGTGGCGCAGCTTTGCCATGATGCCGGGGTCGCGGATAAAATGCTGCAAAAAGTGCTTGGCAAGGACGATGCCGATCCGTTTCAGCCGACTTTGTTTTTTCCCAATGACAAATCGGTGATTGTGTCGGGACTTTTGGCCAAGGCGGTGCTTGCAGAAAAAATGGGGCAAAGCCCTTTTTGTGAAAACAGCAAGCCGCAGCAAAAAACGCGGCAGGAAGCGATAGGTTTTTACACCGCCTGGTTGAGATTTTTGCATGGCGCTTTTTACGCGAGGGTGGATTTTATTTCCTTTCTGCCAGAAACCGATGGCTGGCCGCAAAGAAGCGCCGAAGATTGGGCGGCGGCGATGACAGCCGATTTAAGGCGCTTTCAGGGTATGACTTGCCACGAAATTTATACGGCGCAAACGGAATTGCAGGAACGGCTTAATAGATCCGGCAATTTTCTGCGAAAATCCCCGATGGGAACTGGCGTTGTTAAGGGCGAAGATGGCGAGCTTTCCTTTTTTATCCGTGAGAGGAAAATGGCGCGTGGCGTAAATCTTCAAACCTTCGCCAAACCGTTTTTTACCCGGGATGGATGGGAACGGGTGCGGGATTTTCTTGGGGCCCCTGTCGCCGCCAAGAATGCGGGCCGCGGGGATCTTGATGTTACGATTTTACCGGAATATTTCATCCCACAAAGGGCAGAAGAAAAAAAATTACAGCCTTTTATCCAGGCGAGAATGAGGCTTTCAAAGGCAAGCTTTAATCAGCTGCAAGCGCTTTTGGATTATCACACCGCGCAACTGACCCAGGCGGCAAGGGATTATGATATCCGCGCCATAGCGCCGCATCACCTGACCCTTATGGCGGTTGGGCATGAGGCGTTGGTCCGTATAATGCAAGAAGACAGCCCGATGGACAATGATTTCCAGGGCATGCTGGCGGGCAATTTGCAAAGGCTTCACAAATCCGTCCTGATTTTCCGCCCCTTGGGCATGATCCCGGAAAAGGCGCTTTTAGAAATGTACCAAGGCACCCCCCTTATGAATGTGTGGGAAGTAGTTTTAACCGAAGGCATGGCAAGTTCCAAAAAACAAAAGGCGCAAAAAACGACGCCTCCCAAACCCGCAAACAGCAATAAACCAGGCAGTAACAAGCTGGGTAAAAAACCCACAAAAAAATCCCCCTCGCCCGGCAAATCCGGCGGCATCCATCCCACCACCCTGCGGGTGCGGGATTCCGGCCGGAACGAAAGATAAGGTTTTTACAAGCGGCACGATATCAGCATTAATTTTTGACTTAATCGCCTGTCATCCCGGACAGGGCGGCCTAACCACCGCGATATTTTCCTGTCCGCGTTGCGAAGCTCATCTTGAGCCTGTCGAAAGATGGGAATCGAACACCGTTTTTGCGGCTCATGGTTCGACTGGCTCACCATGAGCCGGTGGACCAATATCAAATAATCTAGACCAGCCCCAAAATTTATGTCTGGCGATTCCTTGTCAGCCTACGGCTTTACTCGGAATGACAAATTATACTGGACCGGAATGTCATTCCGAACGAAGTGGGGAATCTCCGAAGCAAGCACGGCATTTGTTGCGGAGATCCTTCGCTTCCCGCTTCGCCCTTTGGGCTTCGCAGGACAGACCGCTCAGGATGAGCCAGGAGGATAAATCAAATGAGCCCATTATCGTTTTTTAGCAGTGTCTCAATTTGACCGTCATCCCCGCGAAAGCGGGGATCCAGGGGCAGGTAAACACCGTTTCTGTAGCTCTGGATTCCCGCTTTCGCGGGAATGACGGGTGATATGATGGTTTAGAATTAAAATAAGTCATTACTGTTTTCTGAAACCCCTTGCCAAACCCATAGAATTTTTGTATCCTCAAAAGAAAAATTTGGGGTTGGATGACAATGAGTTTGCAACTACTGGAACAAAAAACGGCGGCGAAGCTGAAGCGCCTTGCCGAATTTCAAAGGCAAGTTTCGATTTGGGAAAAGGCACATTGGAATGATAGCGATTTGAACGTGCCGGAAATGGAAGCCGTCAGAATGCGCGACCATATCGATGCGGATTTGCAGCATCTGATCCCTGTCGCCTCGTATATGGCGGCAGATCACAAGGCGCGGGATGCGATTGCTTGCGCCGAGAATCCTGATACATTGCGCGCCCTTACGTTGTACGAACATTTCGGCACGCTCGAAGAAAAAGGCGCAAGCGCCTTGCGCAAAATACTGGATACCGTAACCCACGCCGTATCTTTTTGTGAAGAAGATTGGCGGATAACCCCGCCAAGGGGATTTGAGTCTTGGGATCATCATATGAAAACAATGGACCAGCCGGACGCGAAATTGCCGGGCGGCGTTTTCCTGCGCGCTTTTGTGCCGCAAATGGATAAAGCGCCGCGGGTCGAATTGCTGGCGATACCGAATCTTGAAAGGGCGGAAAGGCAAGAGTGCCCGCCTTTTTCCCATTGCGGCCTGCGCATCGCGCCGGGACCGCATGACGACCGCCCCGACATCCATTTGTATCAAATAGCAAGCCCCCATCCGCTGACCGTCATGAACCAGGCCTGTTGGGTTTTGGACCACCTTTCCCAAAAGGGCCATCCCAAGCTTGGCAACGCCAGACTTTTGGATTGCCGCTGGTTTCTGCATAGCAGCCCCAGTATCTGCAACCAAGGATCGTTCGATCAGGGCGAACTAGCGGAACTTGCCGCGCGTCCGCCGGTTTTGCCGCGCCACATCAGCAATAGGATGATGCTGTTGGAATCGGTCGAGCTTTGGAACATATTGCTTCCACACGCCGAAGCGTTGCGGCAATATGACAAAGGGCAAAAATCCCGCGCCGCCGGCTTGCAACGCGCGACAACACATCAAAGGTCATAAAGGATATCCCGCATTAAAAACCCGCCGCGCCGCCGTCAAAGCCCGAAAAGGCGGGAAATCCGGCCGCCAAAACGACGCTTATTAAGCATACTGGGCGCGGCAAAGGATAGGCTAATCCTTTGCCGCCTTTTTGCGCAATTGATCCAAGGTGTCCCAAGCGGCTTTGGGGCTAAGTTCGTCCAAATTCAGATTCCGCAAGGCGGTTAGTATGCCGCGCTGATTTTGATCCATCGGTGACTGTTGGGGCGGGCCGGCTTGCGGCAGGGGACGTCGTTCCGGTTTTTTTTCCAAATGCCGCAATATATCGCCCGCCCGCGCCAAAACCTCTTGCGGCAAGCCCGCCAATTTCGCGACATGCAACCCATAAGAACGCTCGGCCACGCCGCGTGCCGCCTCGTGCAGGAAAACGATGCCGCCGTCTTGTTCGGCGACGCGCATGGTCAGGCAATCGAGGCCCGGCAGATCCTTGGCCAGCGCGGTCAGCTCGTGATAATGCGTCGCGAACAATCCCCGGCATTGCAATTTATTGTGCAGATATTCCAAAACCGCCCAGGCGATCGAAAGCCCGTCATGGGTAGACGTCCCCCGCCCGATTTCATCCAGAATCACAAGCGAACGCGGGCTTGCCTGATTCAAAATCATTGCGGTTTCGGTCATTTCCACCATGAAGGTCGATTGCCCCCGCGCCAGATCGTCGC
>CAYRVJ010000006.1:0-23160 GCA_964427785.1 uncultured Alphaproteobacteria bacterium
CCGCCGGTACAGCGCCGCGCCACCTCGCCGTCAACACGAATGGCGGGGCTGTCGCATACAGGGCATTTGTCGGGCAGGCGGAATTTTTTGGGATTGCCTGCGCGCTTTTCGGTTAGAACTTGTAACACCTGCGGGATTACATCGCCCGCGCGCTGAATAATCACATGATCGCCAATGCGGATATCCTTGCGCTCGATTTCGTCTTCGTTATGCAGCGTCGCGCGGGAAACCATCACCCCGCCGACATTCACCGGCTGCAATTCCGCGACCGGGGTCAGGGTTCCGGTGCGGCCGACCTGGACGATGATGTTGTTGATCACGGTCTGCGCCTTTTCGGCGGAAAATTTATAGGCAATCGCCCAGCGCGGCGCGCGCCCGACGACGCCTAAGGCTTCTTGCCAATCGAGGCGGTCTACCTTGATCACAATCCCATCAATGTCATAAGGCAAGGAGGCGCGTTTCGCTTCGATACCTTTGTAATAAGCGTCAATTTGATCCAAAGCCTTATCGAACGCGGTTTCCGGGTTGACGCGAAAGCCCCATTTTTTCAGCTGCAAAAGCAATTGGTGCTGCGTGTCGAACAAAGGCTCCGAAACATCGCCGACCGCATAGGCAAAAAAATGCAGGGGCCGCGATTTGGTGATTGTTACATCCAATTGCCGCAAGCTGCCAGCCGCCGCGTTGCGGGGATTGGCGAACAGATCTTCGCCTTCCGAAAGGCGTTTTTCATTGAGCTTGATGAAATCAGGCTTTGATAAATACGCCTCGCCGCGTATTTCGATGCGCGCGGGCGCTTTGCCAGACAGGCTTTGCGGGATTTCGGAAATGGTGCGCAGGTTTTCGGTAATATCCTCGCCCACAGTTCCATTGCCGCGCGTTGCGCCATGCGCCAGCTTGCCGTTCACATAGGTCAGGTTGATCGAAACCCCGTCGATTTTCGGCTCCAGCGTATAATGGATCGGCGCATCGCCGATTTTGCGGGTAAATCTTCGGATGCTTGCTTCGAACTCTTGCATATCCTCCGGGCCGAACGCGTTGTTAAGCGAGGTCATTGGTTTGGAATGCGGAATCTTCTTAAACCCCTGCGCTGGCGCCGCGCCGACGGATTCCACCGCGTCCGATTCGATCTTGATTTGCGGGTATTCCTGGCGCAATTCGTTATACCGCTTGCGCAAAGCGTCATAATCCGCATCCGAAATTTCCGGCGCGTCTTTTTGATGGTATTGCAGATCGTGATAGGCGATCAAATTGGCAAGCTTTTGGAGCTCGTCCTTGGCGGAAGATTCGGCGAATAAATCGGCGGGTTTGGGCTTGGCCATTACGCCGCCCCCAGTAGTCTATCCGCCGCCGCGCGCGCCTCTGCCGTGATTTCCGCGCCGGACAGCATACGGGCGACTTCTTCGCGGCGCTGCTTGGCGTCTAGGATTTCTATGGTGGTGACGGTCGCGTTCTTTGCCGTTTGCTTGGCGATGCGGTAATGGTGCTGCGCCTTGGAACTGACCTGGGGAGAGTGGGTGACGAGAAGAACTTGCGCGTTTTTCCCAAGCTTTTCCAGCCTTTGCCCCACCGCGTCGGCGACGCTGCCGGAAACGCCGGTGTCGATCTCGTCGAAAATCAACGTCGCGGTTTCGTCGCTGCCTGCAAGAACGACTTTCAGCGCCAGCATGAAACGCGACAGCTCGCCGCCAGAGGCGATCTTGGACAACGGTCCCGCCGGCATGCCGGGGTTGGTCGCGACTTCGAATTCCACGCGGTCTTTGCCTTTTTCATTCCAGGATTCTTCCGCCATGTCCGATATCGCGGTGACAAAGCTGGCCTTGCCCAGCTTTAACGGCTCCAATTCCTTGGCGACGGCCTGATCCAGTTTTTTTGCGGCCTTTCGGCGCGCCTCGGACAGCGCAGAGGCTTTTGCCATATAATCCTGCTGCATCCGCTTCATCGCGACGAACAAATCCTGGATGTGGGTATCCGATGTTTCGATAGATTGCAGCTCTTGTTCCAATTGCTGTAGCAATTCGCCCAATTGATCCGGCTGGACATTATATTTGCGCGCCAGCTCGCGCATGCCGAACAGCCGATCTTCCAGCGTTTCCAGCTGCGCCTGCGCGTCAGCGTCCGAATCGAAACCATGCCGGATTTTCCCTGCGACTTCGCGCAGCTCGATGCTCGCGCGTTCCAGCGCGTCCAGGATCGGATCGACGGCTTCCGGCGCTTTGTCCGCAACGCGGGTTAAGGCTTTTTGCGCTGCTAGAATATGCTTGTCGGCGCTGTCATCGCCCTCTAGCGCATTCAAAGCCTGGCCGAAGGCGGCTTGCAGTTTTTCGTGATGCTGCAGCGCGACACGCCTTTTCGACAGATCTTCTTCTTCGCCTGGTTTCGGATCGAAGGCGCGCAGTTCGGTTACGATATGCCGCCAATATTCTTCTTGGGATTTCTGGTCTTGCTGTTGATCCACCGCGTCTTGCCAATGCTTTTCGCAAGCGCGCCAAAGCGAATAGGCCTTGCGCACCGCGACCGCCTGGTCTTCAAGCCCGGCAAAGCGGTCGAGCGAGGCAAGATGCGTATCCTTGTTCAAAAGGCCGTGCTGATCGAATTGCCCGTGGATTTCCACAAGACACCCGCCGATTTGCTTTAGCAATTGGATGCTGATGGGCTGGTCATTTATGAACGCTTTGCTTTTGCCGTCCGCCTGCAGCACGCGGCGCAGTATCAGCGCGCCATCGCTTTCCAGACTTTGTTCGGCCAAAAGCGCAAAGACCGGATGTTTTTTGGGCAGCTGGAATTCGGCTGTGACGCTTGCTTTATCCGCCCCTTGGCGTATCAGCGCGCTGTCGGCGCGCATGCCAAGCGCCAAACCCAAGGCATCCAAAAGAATCGATTTCCCCGATCCGGTTTCGCCGGTAAGCACGGTCATTCCGGCGCGGAATTCTACATCCAGTTCCTTGATTACCACCACGTCGCGAATGGACAGGTTTTGCAGCATGGGTTTAGAAAATGCTATCGATGGTGCGGCCGATGAAAGATTTCTTTTCGCTTGTCGGCGCTGGCAATTTGCTGTTTCGCCCCGACGTCAAAAGATTATAGCTGTACTGATACCAATCGCTGCCCGGGTAATTATGGCCAAGCACCGCTGCCGTCGCCTGGGCTTGGTCGATGATACCGAGGCTTAGGTAGCATTCCACCAGGCGGTGCAAAGCTTCGGGTGCTTGCGAAGTGGTCTGATATTGATCGACCACGTTGCGGAATCTGCTAATGGCGGCGTTATGCAGCTTGCGCTCCTGGTAAAAGCGGCCTATCTGCATTTCCTTGGCGGCAAGATGGTCCAAGGTCAAGTCGATTTTCAATTTTGCGTCGCGGGCATAAGGGCTGTCTGGAAAGCGGCGTATGACGTCTTGCAGATAATCCATCGCCATTTTGGTGGTCGATTGATCGCGGGCGATATCATTGATCTGCTCGTAATGGATAATGGCCTTTAGATAATAGGCGTAATCCACATTTTCATGGCTGGGATGCAATTGGATAAAGCGGTCGATCGCCAATTCCGCCTCGGTATATTGTTCGGCCTGATAAAAGGCATAAGACGCCATCAGCTGCGCCTTGCTGGCCCATTGGGAATAGGGGTGTTGGCGTTCCACCTCGTCAAAGGCGGTCGCTGCGGCATAGTATTTTTCCTCGCCCAAAAGCGCATAGGCCTTGTTGTATAATTCTTCGACCGGGGTGTCGGTTTGCTGGGTTTCAGATGTGTTTTCTGTGTCAGTGCCGCAGGCCGCAAGCAGAAAGGCGCACAGCCCTAAAACCGCAAGAAATTTGAATGGTTTTTGCATGCTTTTATATAAAACAGGCGGCAACGGAACGCCAGCGGAAATTGGAAATAGGCCGGGGAGAGATTAGCTGGCCGCCGACAAGGGATTAAAGGCGTTGTCTTGTTCCGTGGCCTTGGCGCCTTGGGCTTTCGCCGTGACAAGCCGCCAGGCAGTCTTATCGGCAAAAAGCGCGCGCAGCAGCCGGTTATTAAGCGCGTGGCCGCTGCGGTATGTTTCCACATGTCCCAGAATAGGGTATCCCGCAAGGTAAAGATCGCCAATACAGTCCAGGGCCTTGTGGCGCACGAATTCGTCTTTGAAACGCAAGCCTTCCTCATTCATGACGCCATTTCCGTCCACGACGATGGAATTTTCAAGGCTGCCGCCCAATCCCAGGCCGGCGGCGCGCATTTGATCGACGTCTTGCAAAAAGCCAAAAGTGCGGGCGCGGGCGATATCGTTTTTAAAGCTGGTCGGGTTTACCGCCGCCGAATAGCTTTGCCGCGCGATGCAGCTATTGTCGAATTCGATCGCGCAATCGATCGAAAACATCGTGGACGGGTGAACAGAAGCGGATTTTTCGCCATGGCCGTTTTGTTCCCGCACCGTGACCGGTTTCAGGATTTCGATATACCGGCGCGGTTCGGATTGCTCGATGATGCCGGCACATTCCAGCAAAAATACGAAAGGCGCGGAACTGCCGTCCATAATCGGAACTTCGTCGCCGTCGATTTCGATCAGGATGTTGTCGATTTCAAGCCCGGCAAGCGCGGCCAGCAAATGTTCGATGGTCGCGATTTTTACGCCGTGATCGTTTTGAACCGTGGTGCAAAGCTGACTGGATTGAACGGATTGCCAGGATGCGGGGACAAGATTTTCGCCCCGTGCGCCGGGCAGGTCACTGCGCTTGAATACGATGCCGTGATTTTCCGGCGCAGGCAGCAATTGAATGGTAACGTTTTTGCCCGAATGCAAGCCGATGCCATGGCAGCGCAAGGCGGTGCCGATGGTTTTTTGAAAATAGCTGGGCGCATAGCCGGGGCGCAAAGGCAAGTTTTGCGGGGACAGCACCGAAGGGTAAAGAGGCGTTTTGGTCAACATGCTAAAAGGCTAAAATATTTTTGCGGCAAGCTCGTGGCAAAATGGTTAAGAAGACGTCCGGTTTCAATGTTTATGTAGCTGATTTAACTGGAAAAAACAGATCAAAGCCAATCACCAATTGTAACGGATTGTTACAAGTAAAAAACAAGGCAAAGGTCATAAAAAAACCGCCGGGGTTTCCGGCGGTTTGATGTATTGGGCGTAAATAGATTCCACTAATTGGCCTGGCGACGTAGGAATGCCGGGATATCCAGCGTGTCGTCGCTGTCCGGCGCCAGGGACAGTTGTTCCGGCTGATCGGTTTCAGCAGCCGCTTGCATTTTTTCTGCAGGCTTTGGGGCTGCGGGGGTGTCATTGGCAATGGATACCGACGGTTCTTGCCGGGTTTGGGTAGGGGCAGGGGCGTCCTTGCCCAAAACGCCGCCCATCATCCGCTCGAACAATCCGGGGCCGCGTTTGGCCGCAGATTTAGGTTCGGAAATAACGCTGGTGTTGATCCGTGCCGAAGAAGATTGCGGCGCGCGGTCGGACTGCGATACGGCATAGCCCGATTTGGCCGCAGGGCTCATCGACGGGCTGGCCTCATAGGCGGGGCGATAGCTTGGCTTTTCGGCGCGCTCCATGGATTTTTCCAAAGGCCGTTCTTGTTTCAAATTCACAGATACCACGGAGGCGTCCATATCCCCCGCCATATCCGCCGCATGATTCACGACGATGCGGTCGGTCATAACGACTTCGCTGGGCGCGGTTTCAACCGGCTTGGTTGGGATAAAGCCGCCGGATTCCGAAGCTTCGCGCATCGGCTGCTTAACGTCAGAAAAACTATCGGCCTTTGCGGTTTCGGCGCTTTGGCTGAATTTTGCCGAGCTAGAAGAGTAAGATACTTGCTGCTGCGGCGCGGGAACCGGTTTGCGCGCTGTTGCGATAATGTCGGCGTGTGGGACAACCTTGTTGGGGCGCAAGCGCATATCGAAAGGATTGTTCATGGCACGCTGATCCGAGCTTGCCTTGATGGCGGCGGAATCCATGCCGGCCGCGACGATGGAAATGCGCATGCGGCCTTCGAGTTTTTCGTCGAAGAACGCGCCGAAAATGATGTTGGCTTCTGGGTCGACTTCCGAGCGGATGCGGTTTGCCGCCTCGTCCACTTCGAACAAGGTCATATCCAGCCCGCCGGTGATGTTGATCAGAACGGCACGCGCGCCCTTCATGCTGACATCGTCCAAAAGCGGATTGTTGATCGCGGCTTCGGCCGCATCCAGCGCCCTTCTGTCGCCTTCGGCTTCGCCGGTTCCCATCATCGCCTTGCCCATTTCGGCCATCACGGTCTGGATGTCGGCGAAATCGAGGTTGATCAATCCCGGCATGGTGATCAGGTCGGTGACGCCGCGCACGCCGGAATACAAAACATCGTCTGCCATTTTGAACGCGTCGGCAAAGGTGGTGCGCTCGTTGGCGATGCGGAACAGATTCTGGTTCGGGATGACGATCAAGGTATCGACATATTGTTGCAAATCGTCGATGCCGCTTTCGGCAAGGCGCATGCGGTGGCCGCCTTCAAAGGTAAAAGGCTTGGTCACGACGCCGACGGTCAAAATTCCCAGTTCGCGCGACAGTCGGGCGACGACCGACGCGGCGCCGGTTCCGGTTCCGCCGCCCATGCCTGCGGTGATGAAAACCATATTGCTGCCTTGGATGTGCTGCATGATTTCGTCGGCGGATTCTTCGGCGGCGGCTTTGCCCACTTCGGGTTTTGCGCCGGCGCCAAGGCCGTGATTGATGTTGACGCCAAGTTGAATTTTCCGTTCGGCGAGGGATTGGTTAAGCGCCTGGGCGTCGGTGTTGGCGGCGATGAATTCGACGCCGTGCAAATTGGCGCGCACCATGTTGTTGACCGCGTTGCCGCCGGCCCCGCCGACGCCGATGACGGAAATGCGCGGCTTTAGTTCTTGGTCGGTTTTGGGTACGCGTAAATTGATGCTCATGGTCTATCTCCCTTAAGCTCTAGCTATTAGCTTTTAGAAACAAACATACTACTTCTAAAGGGCAATAGCCGAAAGCGAATACCTATATATTGTGGATGCCCCAATATATAGCAGTTACAAAATCTCGTCCAGCCATTGTTTGGCCCTGGATATAAGGCCAAGCTTGCCTGTGGATGAATTATGGCTTTTGTTTTCTTGGGCCTGACGCTGCATCGCATATTGCAAAAGCCCGGAACAAGTCGAAAAGGCAGGTCCGCTCATCGCTTCGGCGAGGCCCGAAAGCCGTATCGGCTTGCCCAGCCGGATTTGGCGGTCCAAAACCAGCCCGGCCAATTCGCGCACGCTGGCAAGCTGGCTGGCGCCGCCGGTCAGAACCACGCGCCGCCCGGCCAGATGATAATAGCCCGAAGTTTCCAGCTTTGCGCGCACCGATTCCAATATCTCTTCGATGCGCGGCTGGATGATGCGGTTCAAATAAGACCGGGGCACGCTGTTATTGTCCTCGGTCTCTTCTTCTTCGCCGATCAAGGGAACTTTGATCAGATCGTCGCCGCCCTGGTGATGCGCCAAAGCGCAGCCATAAAGCGTTTTCAGCCGTTCCGCCTGCGCCGTCGACGTTGAAAGCCCGCGCGCGATGTCGTTGGTGACATGCTGCCCGCCTTGCGGGATGACGTCGGTGTAAACCGCATGGCCGTCGAAAAAAACCGCAATCGATGTCGTGCCGCCGCCCATGTCGATCAAGGTCGCGCCCAAATCCTGCTCGTCCTCGACCAGGCAGGCAAGGCCCGACGCCAGCGGCGTTACCGCCAGCCCTTCGATTTCCAGATGGCAGCGTTCGATACAGCTTGTCAGATTGCGCAAGGCGGCGTTCTGCGCGGTGACAAGATGAATATTGGCGCCTAGCCGCTGCCCGTACATGCCCCGCGGATCGCGTATGCCACGGCTGCCGTCAAGATGATAGCCGACGGGGATTGCATGCAACAGACTGCGGTTCAGTGCATTGTCGTTGGCCGTTTGGGAAAGGCTTTGGCGCTCGAAATGTGCCCTGCATTCCAGCATCAATTGGTTTAGGTCATTCTCGCGCACTTCTTGGCCCGGAAGATGCATTTCCACGTCCAGATTTTGCGACTGCAATTGGCCGCAGGACACGTTCACATAGGTCGAGGCGATGGTTTCCCCCGCCATTTGTTCGGCGCTATGCACCGCATTCAGAATGGCGCTTTGCAGCGCTTCCATGTTGACGACATTGCCGCCCTTGACACCCTTGGACAATTGATGCCCGACGCCCAAAATGCGCGCCCTGCCGGAATCGTCTATTTTGGCGATAAAACAGCAAACCTTGGAAGATCCGATGTCCAGGGCCGATAGGATCGATTTGTTGAAACGCGGCGGCATGAAGTATGTCTATCGTCCCTGTTGCTGTTTTATCAATTTATATCCCCCCTTTGGCGGCTAGTCAAACGGGAAGGGGGTAATAATGGTGCTTGTTGCGCGATACTTTAGGTACTCTCGCCGCCAAGGGTTTCGTCACTCGCAGGCAAGGGTTTTCCTTGCTTGCTTTGCAGGAACAGGCGGTCTTCGATCCGCAGATCGATCACGGCATAATCCTTGTCCAGCATTTGCGATTCTTTGTGCAGCATCGCCAATTTTTTCATCGCCAGTTCCGGGTTGCGTTCGGGCAGCTTTACGATCAGCCCTTGGGTCAAATGCAAATCCCAGCGCCGCTGGCCGACGCGCACCGCCGATTGCAGCCTTTTGGCCAAATCCGGTATCTGCCCCGCCATGGTTTGCAGCGCGAAAATATGCGACGGCGCGTCCGCGCCGACGATGACGGGCAGGGATTCGAAATCCTTGACCGGCTGGTCCAAAATGACCGTGCCGGATATGTCCACAAGGTTTAACGCGCCTTTGTTCTGCCAGATCGCGGCTGGCCTGCGTTCTTGGATCGAAACCAGGATCGTGCCGGGCAGGCGGCGTTCGATGCGCGCATTTTTAACCCAAGGCAGGCTTAGCAGCGCGCTTTGCGCGCGCTCGATGTCGAACGCCAGGATCGGCATCATGTGATGCGCGCCCAGAGCTTGGATAATGGCTTCTTGGGCGGTGAAATGGCGGCCATCGACATAAATTTCTTTGATTGCAAGCCCATGTTCGGCGCTGAGTGTGTAAAACGCCTGGCGCGTATCTTCGTAATGACGCGTTAGCGCGCCGCTATGCACAAAAATATAGGTATAAATCCCTGCGGCTAAGACGGCCATGGCAAAGACTGCGAAAATCGCAAGCCGCAACGCGCCGAAACGCGCCAACAGAATCCTGGCCCAAGTTCTTCTTGCCGTTTTGGACGGCTTTTTTTCCAGCCGCCGCATCAATTTCCCCATTTCGCGTTTTCGACCATCCAGCCGACCAATTGCGGGAAATTGATGTCGTTATGCGCCGCCAATTCCGGCACAAGCGATGTCGGCGTCATGCCGGGCTGGGTGTTGACTTCGAGCAAATATAAATCATGCTTGCCATTGGTGTCGTCGTAACGCAAATCGGAACGGGTTACGCCCCGGCAGCCCAGCGCGTTATGCGCCTGCAGGGAAATATCGCAGGCGCGTTTGTAAACTTCTTTTGGGATTTCGGCGGGGCAAATATGTTTCGATCCGCCGGACGCGTATTTCGCCTCGTAATCGTAAAACTGAAGATGGGTGCAGATTTCGGTCACGCCCAGCGCGCGTTCGCCCATGACCGCGACCGTGATTTCGCGGCCCGGAATGAATTTCTCGACCATGGCGTAATCGCCGAATTTCCAAGAAGCCTTGTCGATAGGCGCGTGGTTGTCGCCGGGTTTTAGGATGCGCACGCCGACCGATGAACCCTCGCGGATCGGCTTGACGACATAAGGGCGGGGCATTACATCGCCCGCCAGGATTTCTGAAACCGGGTATATGCCGCCGGGCGGCACGGGCAGGCCCGCTTGGCGGAACATTTTTTTCGCAAGCTCTTTATCCATCGCGACCGATGACGCCGCGACGCCGGAATGGGTATAGGGGATTTGCAGCAAATCCAAAAGCCCCTGAATGCTGCCGTCTTCCCCGCCCGGGCCGTGCAGGGCGTTGAACAGAGCATAGGGCTTGGGGTTCAGCGCCTTGACCAGATCGGCGATGTTGTCTTGCAAGTCGAATCCCACGGCGTCATAGCCCGCTTCTTTTAATCCTTGGATCACGGCTTTGCCGCTGACCAGCGATACTTCGCGTTCGGCGGATGTGCCGCCGTAGAGGACTAGAATTTTTTTTGGGGATGATGGGGTGGACATGGCCTGCTCGTTTTCCCCTCCCCTTGAGGGGGAGGGTTAGGGTGGGGTGAAGAACAATGTAACTGCTGCATAATTAAACTAAACACGCCCTCGATATTATGGAATACTTCTTGATTGGTAAATCGCAAAACGCTGTAACCTTCTTGTTTTAAAAATAAATCGCGCTTCCGGTCGCTGTCTTGCGACAATTCATGAGAATATCCGTCCAGTTCAACTATTAAATGACTCTTTAGGCAGACGAAATCGGCAATATAAGGCCCGATGGCTGTTGTCGCCGAAAATGAAAGCCATGAATTTTTTTATTTTTTAAAAGCAGCCAAAGCTTTCGTTCGGCCGGAGTCGCATTATTGCGTAAATCGACGGCATTTTTTCTTTTGTTTGCGGAAATACGGGTCATAGGCCTAATTTCACCCCACCCTAACCATCCCCCTCAAGGGGAGGGAATATTAGTGTCACCGATTCTTTCAATTTCCCATTGCAGTTCAATCCCGCTCTTTTCCCGCACGCGCCGCCGCACTTCTTCGCCTAGATTTTCTAAATCCGCTGCTGTTGCGCCGCCGGTATTGATCAGGAAATTGGTGTGTTTTTCCGATACCTGCGCCGCGCCGACGGCAAGCCCCCGGCAACCCGCCTGATCGATCAATTCCCACGCCTTTTGGCCGGGCGGGTTTTTAAAGGTGCTTCCCCCGGTGCGGGATCGCACCGGCTGCGTCGCCTCGCGCTGTTCGGCTATGTCTTTCATGCGCTTTTCGATCTCGCGGCCGTCGCCGAACGCGCCCTGGAAAACCGCGCCGGTGAAAATCCAATCGCGCGGAATACCACAATGGCGATAGGTGAATCGCATGTCATCCAATGTCAGGCGGTGCAGATTGCCCTTGGCGTCTACCGCCTCCGCCTCGATCAATATATCCTTGATTTCCCTGCCATAAGCCCCGGCGTTCATGCGCAGAGCGCCGCCGATGGTGCCGGGGATGCCGATCAAAAATTCCAATCCCCCGATCCCGGCCATTTGCGAAAAACGCGCCACATTGCCGTCCAGCGCGGCGGCGCCAGCGAGAATTTTATCGCTGTCGGCTCGGATTTGCGCGAATTCCCGCCCCAAGCGGATGACGACGCCTTTGACGCCGCCGTCGCGCACCAGAATATTCGATCCGACGCCGAGGATGGTAACGGGAATATCGCCGGGCTTGTTTTGCAAGAAATGTCGAAGATCGGCAAGATCGGCGGGCTTGAACAAAACCTCCGCCCCGCCGCCAACTTGAAACCAAGTCACCTTAGCCAAAGACGCGTTTTCGCTATACCGCCCGCGCACGGCGGGGAGGCGGGAAATTAAAGATTGGGATTTAAGGGCGGCATTCGTCATATTTATATGTTCTAAGCGCTCGACGCCACATCCGTTTGCAGCTTTTCCCCCAGCTCCTTCGGCAGCGCATGGGCCCAATTGGTCACGTCGCCCGCTCCGAGGCAGACAACAAAGTCTCCCGGTTTGGCGACGCTTGCGACTTGTTCGGCCAGGTCATTGGGGCCTTGCGTTTTCAGGACATGATGGTGCCCGCGCTCTATTATTCCGGCGGCGAGCGTATCGCGGCTGATGCCGGGGATAGGCTCTTCGCCTGCGGCATAGATCGGCGCGACGATGACGGTGTCGGCGTCGTTGAAGCAGGTGCAGAATTCTTCGAATAAATTATTGACGCGAGAATAACGGTGCGGCTGCACCACGGCGATGACTTTGTTCGATGTGACGTTGCGCGCGGCTTTCAATACGGCGGCGATTTCCACGGGATGATGGCCGTAATCGTCGATCACGGTAATGCCGTTCACAACGCCGGTTTTGGTAAAACGCCGCTTGACGCCGGAAAAATTTCCAAGACCGGTTTGCAGCATTTTGTCCGAAATCCCAAGCTCCGCCCCGATGCCGAGCGCGGCCAGCGAGTTCTGCACATTATGCTGCCCGAACATCGGCAGGAACAAATTCTTGATCGTGCGCGCGCCGCCCTTGATGCGGCTTGAAAATATGACGTCATAGCTGCTGCCCTTGCCGTCCATTTTTATATTGGTGGCGCGCACATCGGCTTGCGGGTTCAGCCCATAGGTGATGATCCGCCGGTCGCTGGCTTTCGGGATCAGGGATTGTACCACCGGATGGTCGATGCACAGCATGGCGAATCCGTAAAACGGCACGTTATGAATAAAGGATTCATAGGCCTTTTGCGCATTGGCAAAATTGCCGAAATGATCCAGATGTTCTGGGTCGATATTGGTGATGACCGCGATAGTGGTCGGCAATTTGACAAAGGTGCCATCGGATTCATCGGCTTCGACCACCATCCATTCGCCCGCGCCAAGGCGCGTGTTGCTGCCCAGCGCGTTGATGATGCCGCCATTGATGACGGTGGGGTCGAGCTTGCCCGATTCCAGCACATGCGCCACCAGCGACGTGGTGGTGGTTTTGCCATGCGTGCCCGATACCGCGACCGACCATTTCAGCCGCATGATTTCCGCCAACATTTCCGCGCGCTTTACCACGGGCAGGAATTGCGCGCGCGCCGCCGCGATTTCTGCATTGTCCTTTTTAATGGCGCTAGATACCACGATCACCGCCGCGCCTTTTATGTTTTCGGCGCGATGGCCGATATGCACGGTAATTCCCAAATCGCGCAGGCGTTTGACGTTATAGCTGTCCGAAACGTCGCTGCCCTGAACCTTATAGCCAAGGTTATGCAGCACCTCTGCTATGCCGGACATGCCGATGCCGCCAATGCCGATAATATGAAAAGTGCCGATGGTGAGAGGGATGGTTCTCATTAATATCTCCTGCGGCGGCATCTATTTTTTGCATTTGCCGCCCGCCAACCCAAATGCGGGGCGATGCCGATAATATGAAAAGTGCCGATGGTGAGGGGAATGGTGCGCATGATGGCCTTGATAAATGGGGATTGTGATGATTTTATGGAAGTGGGCAGCTTATCAAAAAATAAGCTTAATCCCAAGGCAATATTATCAGCGTTTCTGCGAAGGGGGGAATGGCGTATTTACCAGTGAAGAACCAATAATTTAACAGACCAAATACGGCTGTATTATTGGCGCCCTCGCGCTGCAGCTCTCGCTGCATATCTAGCCGCATCTTCCTGCGATTTTCGATGTTCTGGCGTCGATAATTTTTGAACGCCTTCTTTATATCCATAAGTTGTTTCCAGGACAGTTAAAAGCGCTTTGCGTTCATCATCACCGATTGTCCCGGCAGGGATTTCGGCAATCGTTCTAGCCAAAGATGCGGGCTTGATAGTCTCAATAAATTGCATGCGGGCGCGAGATGCGCTTCCCTCTATTCTGCCGGCCATAATGGAGCCGCCAAACGCATGTCCAATTTTTGAATCGGTGTCCAGTTCAAAATAAGGATAAAGGCATTTTGGAATTTGCGATGTAAAGCTGACTATTTCCGGCAACGCGTCCCGCAAATTGGTCCCGCTGGTACGAAGCGCCATATCCGCCGCAAGACCTTGTAATGCTGCTTTGTCTTTATATGCATGGATACGCTGTCCTTCTTGTGAAGCTTGTTTAGCATCCCAGCCCATGTCTTGGTCGAATGCGCGAAATTGGTCTGTCGCCATCCGCCCAGCGCCATATGCGCTGTTAGTGGTGGCTGCAATAATTTTATTCAATCCAGACAACGCCAATTCCAATTCCGCTTTTTTTTCTGCTGTCGGCAATTCTTGGCGCAATTGGGGAAAATCTTGGGCTGTGATTTTTTTTTCTGCTGCTATTCTGGATTTAATTGCTTCCATATTTTGCAGTGGGGGCAAATTGATTGCTTTTGCCAAGGCCTCGTATTGTTCTTTCAGCGTCGGATCCGCATGCGCGCCGGGCGCAAGAAAATCGGCAATGTCTTGCAATTCGTCAGCGTCCATCGCGATGTATTTTTCATGTCTTGGGCCTAGTTGATCCAAACTTTCTCCATACGGCTTTTTAGCGCTTATTCGGGATAATTTTCCATCCGAATTTATATGGAAGCTAATGGATTTAGGACTAGTGTTTTGCGGGCCATAACATTGGTCGGCTGCCTCTGTCTCCATATTATGTTTCAGTTCATATGTGCCGCGATTGTCGCGCTTAAGCCAAAACCCTTTAGGGCCGAAAGACCTTAACTTATATAAACCATGGTCTGAGCTATATGCTTTTGCCGCCTCAGCAGCAAAAAACTGTAAATTGACCTTAATTGGTTCCCGTAAATTTATTTCCAGCATACAGTTTTCCTTTCCTTCTAATATAATATTAATCCAAAAAGGATACGAATGCAAGTTTTTAAAATTGTATAAAATATTGATTTATATGATTTAATTTTATGGTGATCCCGCTAATATTCAACCATGACTTATAGCCTTCCTTTATTGGCCATCCTCGCCTATATGGCTTTGCAGCTTGCGATTTCCTGGTATGCCAGCCGCAAGATAAAATCCGAAACCGATTATTTGTTGGCCGGGCGGCATTTGGGATTATGGCTGACTTCCTTTTCCCTGTTCGCTACTTGGTTCGGCGCGGAAACGGTGATTGCCTCGTCCGGCGCGATCGCCGCCGAAGGCCTTTCCGGGGGCAGGGCCGAGCCGTTCGGCTATGCGCTTTGCCTTGTGCTGTTCGGGCTTTTGATCGCCTATCGTCTGCGCGCAGGCAATTACATCACATCTTCCGATTTCTATCGCCAACGTTTTGGCCTTTGGGCGGAAAAAATCAGCGTGTTTCTGGTGATCCCAACTTCTTTGATTTGGGCGGCGGCGCAAATTCTGGCCTTTGCCCATATTCTTGCGGTTGCTGCGAACGTGGATTTATCTGCGGCGCTGCTTCTGGGGTGTTTTCTGGTGGTGGTGTACACAACGCTTGGCGGATTTCTGGGCGATGTGATCACCGATTCGGTGCAAGGGGCCGTCGTCATCCTGGGCCTGCTTTTGACCGCCTTTTTTGTCGTTTTGAATTTGGGTGGCATGGATCAAGCCTTGGCGCAGATAACGCCCGAAAAACTGAATATATTTTCCGCCCAAGAATCCCTGGCCATGCAAATAGACGAATGGATGATCGCGATAGTGGGATCGCTGGTCGCGCAAGAAGCGATTTCAAGAATGCTGGCGGCGCGCACGCCGGATATCGCCCGAAATTCCGCCTATATCGCTGCAGGCTTGTATTTCACCGTCGGCCTGATCCCCGTTTTTATCGGGCTTGCGGGTGCAAGTTTGGTTTTGGGCGGGGCGCAAGGCGACGCCTTTTTGCCGAATATCGCCCAGCATGTTTTGCCGCCCTGGGCGCATTTGCTGTTTTTGGGCGCGTTGGTGTCGGCGATTTTATCGACCATCAACAGCACGCTTTTGTCCATGGGCGGGCTGATTGGCCATAATATTTTAATCAAACGCTGGCCGGAAAGATTTCCGACGCAGCAAAGTAAAGTTAGGCTACAGCGCTTGCTTGTCGTGCTGGCAGGCATCGCCACATATTTTATCGCAGGGGCGGGCGAAAGCATTTACAGCCTGATCGAGGCAAGCTCCAGCTTCGGCTCCGCCGGGCTAGTTGTCTGTCTTGTGTTTGGCTTGTGGGGCAGGATGGGCGGGCCACTTGCTTCTGTCGCCACCCTTGTGGCTGGTGTCATCGTAACCGGCTGGTTACAATACGTAATCGAGTTCGAGGCCGCCTATATGACAAGTCTTGTACTTTGCGCCGCGATTTTTGTGACGGCTGGCGCGTATGAGCGGCGCTATACCAAATGTTCCTGATGGAATTCCTGGCCTTCTTGGTTCAAAACAAGCCCATGATGCAGCCGATATGTTTTAACGGCAAGACGCAGAAGCCTTTGCGCCGCGTCGGGGATTCCGTTTTCTTTGGCGTTATGCGCCAGCTTATGCAGATTTTCCTGAAAGCTTAGGCAATCGGACAATGTCTGCGCCAATCTTTCCGGCGTGAAATCTTTCTGCGCCAGCATCTGCGCGGCGTTTGCCTGCGCCGCCGCCATGGCGTTATAGCTTTGATGATCGTCCATGGCTTGCGGATAGGGGACCAACAGGCTGGGTCTTCCCGCCGCCAGAATCTCGGAAACCGAACTTGCGCCGGACCTCGATACGATCAAATGCGCCTGTTTCATTTTTTCGGCGATATCGGCGAAAAAGGGCTGCAATTCATATGTGCAGGACAACGCGGCGTATAAATCATTCGCATGCTGCAAATCCTGCCTGCGCGCTTGCTGGGTGATGAATAGCTTTTGCTGCGATTCCCTGGGCAGCAGCTTTATGGCGCGGGGAACCGTGTCGCTGAAAATCTGCGCGCCCTGGCTTCCGCCGATGACGAGCAGGCGGAAATTTTCCTTGGCGTCATAGCCGGAATAGGGCACGCCGCGCACTGCCAAAAATTCCGGCCTGACCGGGTTTCCGGTCAAGACGGCTTTCTTCGCCTGGGTCAGTGTCAATTTTTGCGTCGAGGCGAAAGAGGTCGCGATAAAGCGCGCGAATTTGCCGCACAGGCGGTTGGCTCTGCCTAAAATGGCGTTTTGTTCATGCACGACGACGGGAATACGCAAAATAAAGGCCGCCATCACTGTCGGCGCCGAGGCATAGCCACCGAATCCCACAACGACGCCGGGTTTTTCCCTTAGCAAATAAAAAATCGCCTGGATAAAACCGATTCCCAACGATGCGATGCCGGCTATTTTATGCCACAGGCCACCTTTGCCTGGGCTTGCGGCGCAAATCACGCGCAGATTTTCCACTGGCGCGCGCGATGCTGCGATCCATTCGCGGCCCCTGGCGTCGGTGAACAGCACGGATGCTATATTCTCGCTTTCCGCAGCCTTAGCCAGCGCCAGCGCAGGGAAAAGATGGCCCGCCGTGCCGCCGGCGGCGAGGGCGATTTTCTTGGGCTTATTCTTGTCGTACATTTTTACTTACCGGCTGATGGCGTTTTCTGGTCAAGGATAATATCATTCCGGCATTGATGGCAACCGCCAATAGCGACGATCCGCCATAGCTTATAAAGGGCAGGGTCATGCCCTTTGTGGGCATCAAATTGACGGTCGAAGCCAAGTTGACTATGGCCTGCAGGCCGAATTGAGTCAAAAGCCCAGCGACCGCAAGCAGCAAGAACAAATCATTTTCCCGCCGCAAGCGGCTTAACCCGCGCAGCACGACAAAGCCGAATATGGCAACGATCGCTATGGCGGCGATCAAGCCGAATTCTTCGCCTGCCACGGCGAATACAAAATCGGCATGCACATCGGGGATGGTGTTTTTCACCGTGCCTTCGCCCGGCCCTTGGCCCATAAATCCGCCATTGATGAAAGCTTCCATCGAACGCTGCACCTGATAGGTGTCGCCCGACGCCGGGTCCAGAAAACGGTCTATGCGGCTTGAAAAATGCGGGAACAGGAAATAGGCCGAAAGCGTCAGTGCAACCGCCGCAGCACCAAGCAACAGCACAAGATACATCTTCAGCCCGGCCAAGAAAAATTGGAACCCCCATACCAGGCTGACGACCGTGGCCATGCCCAAATCCGGCTGCAGCACCAAAAGCCCGAAAATAGCCAGCCACAATAGGATACAAAATTTATGCCCTTGGAATTGCGGACGCTTAAAAGACTCGCTGAACAGCCAAGCGGCAACCACGGCAAAACTTGGCTTGATGAATTCCGAGGGCTGCAGTGAAAAGCCGAAAAACGGCAGCCAGCGCCTGGCGCCCTTGATCTCTACGCCGAAAAAAAAGGTAAGCAGCAATAACAGCAAAGACGCGCCCAGAATCAAAAGCCCTGCAAGCTTGATATATTTTGAAGGCAATAAGGACAGCCCGAACATAAAAACTAATGCCGCCGGCAAAACCAGCAAATGCCGTTTCACGAAATGATAATCGTCGATATTAAGTTTTCCGGCGACGGCGGGGCTTGCGGCGAGGCTAAGCAAAATTCCAAGCGTAATCAGCGTCAAGAACGCTGCCAAAAGCCAGCGGTCGACCGTCCACCACCATTGGCTTATTGGGCCTGTGTTGTTGCGCGCGAATTGAATCATTGCGCGGCCCTTTGCCCGGCTTGATCGGCGGTTTTTGCGATCAAGGATTGCACGGCGTCATGAAACGCATGGCCGCGATGTTCGAAATCTCGGAACTGGTCAAAAGACGCGCAGGCGGGCGATAGCAGCACGACGGCATTGGAAACCTTGTCCTGGATCGCGGCGTGAAAGGCGGCTTCTATGGCTGCTTCCATCTCTCCACACATCATCACAGGCATATGCGGCGACAAGATGCGGTAAAACATTTCCGCCGCTTGTCCGATCAGAAAGGCAGATTTGACTTTGGAAAAATAGGGCAAGCAGGCGTCGAGATCCTCGCCCTTTGGCTTGCCGCCAAGAATCCAGTAGATATTGTCATAGCAGGCAAGCGCCTTGGCGGCGGCTTCGGGGTTGGTCGCCTTGCTGTCGTTGATGAATTTCACGCCTTGGGCCGTGCCGACAAGTTTTTGCCGGTGTTCCAGCCCAGGGAAGTCTAGCAAGGCTTTGACTATAGCGTTCTGCGAGATTTCAGCGGATTTTGCGGCCGCATAGCTTGCAGCTGCATTTTGCCAATTATGCTGGCCGGGCAGGGATGACGCCTCGCGAAGATTCAAGATGGTTTTATGATTTTCAAAAAAGCCGTCGATCAAAATGCCGTCTTTTACATAAATGCCTTTTGGCAAATCGGTTTCGACGGATATAGGGATAATATTTTGCCGCGCTTCTTGTTGCAGGGAACGGAAAATTTTGCGGCAAGGATCGTCATCGACGCCGATGATCGCGTAATCTTCCCTAGTTTGATTTTGAAAAATCAAATTCTTTGCGGCGGCGTACCCGCCCAAATTGCCGTGGCGTTCCAAATGGTCGGGGGTAATGTTCAGCAATATCGCGGTGTTCACCCGCGCTTGCGGCATGATCTCCAGCTGATAAGAAGACAGCTCCAGCACATAATATCCGCCTTTGCCCAATGGCTTCAGCGTCAAAGCCGCCTGGCCCAAATTGCCGCCGACTTCGCAGGGAAGCCCGGATTTTTTAACGATATGCGCGATCAGGCTGGTGGTGGTCGATTTGCCGTTGGTTCCGGTGATGCCGACATAGCGCGCTTGATCCTGTTGCCGCATCAAAAGGCTGATGTCGGAAATAATCGGGCAATTATGACGTTTCGCCGCTTCCACGGCCGGATGCGGTTTTGGCAGAGTGTGCGGAATGCCGGGGCTTAACACCAGCGCCGACACATCGCCCCAATCCATTTGCGTAAAATCGGCAAGCGGAATCGATTTGCGCAAAGCGGCCTGGCGCGACAGCGGATCGTCGTCATACGCCACCACCTGCGCCCCGCCCGCCAGCAAAGATTCCACGGCGGCCATCCCGGAACGGGCAAGGCCTAGCACGGCGATTTTTTTTCCTTTGTAACGGTCTAAGATAATCATAACTTAACGCAACTTCAAAGTAGCCAGCCCAACCAGCGCCAGAATGGCAGCAATGATCCAGAACCTAATTACGATGGTCGGCTCGCTCCATCCCAGCTTTTCGAAATGATGATGGATCGGCGCCATGCGGAAGACGCGTTTGCCGGTCAGCTTGAAAGAGACAACTTGGATAATCACCGACACAGTTTCCATCACGAACAGTCCGCCGACAATGGCGAGGACGATTTCATGTTTGGCGACGACCGCGATCGTGCCCAGCGCCCCGCCCAGCGCCAGCGATCCGGTGTCACCCATGAACACCATGGCCGGGGGTGCGTTGAACCATAAAAAACCAAGCCCTGCTCCTAAAATTGCGGCGCAAAAAACCGCCAATTCGCCCGCGCCCGGCACATGCAGGATTTGCAGGTAGTTGGCGAAAATCGCGTTGCCGCTTAAATACGCGATCAGCGCGAAAACGCCGGACGCGATCATTACCGGAACGATGGCAAGCCCATCCAGCCCGTCGGTCAAATTGACCGCGTTGGATGCGCCGACGATGACGCAGCAGGAAAATACGAAAAAGAACCAGCCCAGCGGGATCAGCACGTCTTTGAAAAACGGCACGGAAAGGCTGGTTGCGATGGCGGGGTTGGTGATGGAAACAATGATAGATGTCGCGATCAGGGATGTAGCAACCTGCGCCAGAAATTTTTGCCGCGCGGTAAGGCCTGTGTTATGGCGCTTTTTCAATTTCAGATAATCGTCGCCAAGTCCGATCAGGCCGAAAATCAAAGTTACGATCAAAACCGCCCAGATATAAAGGTTGCTTAAATCCGCCCATAAAAGCGTGCTGATAGCGATCGCGATCAAGATCAGCCCGCCGCCCATGGTCGGCGTGCCTTGCTTTTTGATCAAATGCTCTTGCGGCCCTTCGGCGCGGATCGGCTGGCCGTCTTTTTGCAAGGCCTTCAGCCAGCGGATGAATCTATTGCCGAAAATGAAAAAAATGATCAGGGCGGTTGCCAGAGCGCCGCCGCTACGGAATGTCAAATAACGGAACAGATTGAAGAAACTATAGTCCTCGGCAAGCGGAAACAGCAACTGGTAAAGCATGTTTAGGCCATGTGTTTGGTTTTTTGCGGCGTTAGGCGTTCTAGAAATTCGATTATGGCGCGCATTTTGCTGCCATAAGACCCTTTTACCATAACCGCATCGCCCGCCTGAATATAATCCGCAACCATCGGCGCCAAGGCCTCGGAATTTGCGGCATAAAAGCTTGGGCAGCCTATCAAGTCCGGATCGTTCAGCCCTTTCATGAACCCGCCGCATAAAAACACGGCGTCCAGCCGGGCTTGCTTTATATCCGGCGCAAGCGCCTTATGTATCGCGGCGCTGTCTTGGCCCATTTCCAGCATATCGCCCAAAACCGCGACACGCCTGCCGTCCTTGTCGGGTTTTATTCCAGACAATACGCGGATGGCGGCGCGCACCGATTCCGGGCTCGCGTTATAACTTTCATCGATAAGGCGGATTTGCCCGCCTTGGGGCAGGGGAATGACGCGGATTTGGCCGCGTCCTGCAGGCGGCCGCCAGTCTAAAAGATCGTCTTTTGCCTTTTGGGCCGAGGCGGCGACAGAATGCACTGCCGCAAGAATGCCAAGGCTGTTTAGTGCGAAATGCTTTCCCGGCGCGCCAAGGCGATAGGAAAGATCCTGTCCGATCAGATTCGCCTGAATATCGGAATATCCGTCCGCGAGTTTGCAGGATATCAATTTTGCGCCGCTTTCCGCGTTCTCGCCGAATCCGATTACGGTTTTGACGCCGCATTTTTTTGCAAAATCCTTGATCCGGTTAAAAAAAGGCGTGTCGGCGTTGACGATCGCAACGCCGCTTTCCGGCAAGCCTGCGAAAATCTGCGCCTTTTCGTCGGCGACAGCCTCAAGGCTTTTCATATACTCCATATGCGCCGGTGCAATGGCGGTGATGATGGCGATATCGGGGCGGCACAGGCGCGACAGCGGTTCGATTTCCCCGGGATGGTTCATGCCCAGCTCGAAAATGGCGAATTCCGCGTCCTGCGGCAGCCGCGCCAGGCTTAACGGCAGCCCGATGTCGTTGTTCAAATTGCCGGGCGTTGAAAAACATTTGCCCTGGCGGGAAAGCAGAAAATGCAAAGCATCCTTGACGCTGGTCTTGCCGACAGATCCGGTGACGGCGATGGTCTTGCCCTGGAATCTCTGCCGTGCGTATTTCCCAAGCGCCCATAAAGCCGCCTTGGTATCATCCACGCGGATAAGGGCTTTTTCCGCGCCGCCAATATCGCGGCTTATGATCGCGGCACAAGCGCCTTTTCGCAAAGCGTCTTTGGCATAATCGTTGCCGTCGAAATGGGGGCCTTTGATGGCGATAAAAAGATCGCCCGGCGCGATGTTGCGGCTGTCGATGCTGATGCCGGTTGCGGAAAATGCGGCGCACTCTGTGCCCAAAGCCCGCTTGATATCGTCTTGATTCCAAAGCGTCGCGTTCATGCCGCCGCTTCTTTCATTTGGGCCAGCGCTTTGCGCGCTTCTTCGGCGTCGTCGAAAGGCAGGACTTGCTTGCCGACGATCTGGCCCGGCTCATGGCCTTTTCCGGCGACGATAAGGGCATCGCCTTTTTCCAGCGCGGCGATCGCTTGCCGGATCGCTTCGGCTCTGTCGCCAATTTCCAAAGCCTTTGGACAATTCTGCAGGATTGCGGCGCGGATTTTGGCCGGATCTTCGGTGCGTGGGTTATCGTCGGTTACATATATTTTATCCGCAAGCTGTTGCGCGATGCCACCCATGATCGGGCGTTTTCCGGGGTCTCTGTCGCCGCCGCAGCCGAATAGAATCGCAAGACTTTTTCTCGTGTGAGGACGCAGAGACAGCAAAACATTTTCGATCGCATCCGGCGTGTGGGCGTAATCGACGAAAACCGGCGCGCCAGCAGGCGTTGTTCCGATCAATTGCATTCGGCCGGGAACGCCACTTAAATGCGGCAGGCAAGAAACGATTTTATCTTGGTCGCATCCACTGGCCAGCGCGATGCCGATAGCGCAGGCGATGTTGTAAATTTGGAATGTGCCTAAAAAGGGAATTTTAACGGCATAATTCTTATCCCGGATACAAAGCTCGGCCATTTGGCCGTCTTGTTCCGCTTTGGCGGAAAGTATTTGAATGTCACCCTTGTTTTTTCCGAAAGAAATTACTTTTATGCCGCGGCTCTTGCAGATTTCCTCTATGATTTTGAATTCAGGAATCTCGTTGTTCAGCACTGCTATGCCGCCCGGTTTCAATACGCGCTGGAACAGGATCAATTTCGCGGCAAGGTAATTTTCCATCGTGCCGTGGTAATCGAGATGATCGCGGGTCAGATTGGTAAAGGCCGCGATATCCGCTTCAAGCCCGTCCAGGCGATGCTGCAACAGCCCGTGGCTCGACGCTTCCAGCGCGGCATGGGTGACGCCTTTTTGCGCCAGGCCTTGCAGGGTTTGGTGCAGAAACACCGCATCCGGCGTAGTCAAGGCGGCAGACAGGT
>CAYRVJ010000007.1:0-22878 GCA_964427785.1 uncultured Alphaproteobacteria bacterium
CCGCAACGGCGGCGCAGCCGGGCCAGATAGAATTGCGGCTGACCGATAAAATCCGCGAAAGCAATTTCGCCGGAAAGTTGTCGCAAAAACTTCACGCCTGGACGGGCATGCGCTGGATGGTGTCTATTTCGCAAGGCGAGGCGCAAGACAGCCTGGCAGCGCAGGAAAAGCAGCGCGCTGAAAAACTGCTGGCGGAAATGGAACGGCATCCGCAAGTGCGAAAAGCCTTGGATATTTTTCCCGGAGCCAAAATCATCCATATCCGCCCGCCGGTGAAAGCCGCAAAAGCGGACACAGCAGAGAGCGAAGTTTTTGACATAGAAGAATTATAAGGAGAGGTATATGAACATCGCCCAAATGATGCGCCAGGCGCAAGAAATGCAAAGCAAAATGGCCGATCTGCAGCAAAAGCTAGCCGGCGTCGAAACCACGGGTTCCGCCGGCGGCGGTTTGGTGCAAGTCACGCTGAACGGCAAGGCCGAATGCAAAGCCGTGAAAATCGACAAGGCCGCGATCGACCTGAATGATTTGTCCTTGGCCGAGGATATGATCGTCGCCGCCTATAACGACGCCAAGGCCAAGGTCGAAAGAAACCTGTCCGACGAAATGTCGAAAATCACCGGAGGGATCAATCTTCCGCCGGGGATGAAGCTGCCATTTTAACGGTTAACGGTGGGCAGTAAACCATAGACCGAAATTTTTTCTTTACCGTCTACCGGCTACCGTTTACTGTTTACGGCTATGCATTCCCCTTCTATCGAAAAACTTATCTCTCTTCTTGCCAAGCTTCCGGGCTTGGGGCCGCGTTCCGGGCGGCGTTCCGCGCTGCATTTGCTGAAACGGCGCGGCAGCCTGTTGCAGCCCTTGATCCAGGCGCTGCAAGAGGTGGATGCGCAAATACTAACCTGCAACACTTGTTTTAACATCGACACCCATGATCCCTGCACCTTGTGCCGCGACGACAGGCGCGATCAAAGCTTAATTTGCGTGGTCGAAGACGTCGCCGACCTTTGGGCGCTGGAGCGCGCCGCAAGCTTTAAGGGCGTGTATCACGTTCTGGGCGGCGTGCTGTCGGCGCTCGATGGCATTGGACCGGGCGATTTGTCGATCGACCCGCTGCTGCGGCGGGTCAAACAATCGAACGCACAGGAAATTATTCTGGCGACCAACGCCACGCTGGCTGGGCAAACCACAGCGCATTACATCACCGACCGGCTGCAGGATTACGGCGTCAAAATCACCCGGCTGGCTTATGGCCTTCCCATCGGCGGGGAGCTGGATTATCTGGACGAAGGCACGCTGACCACGGCGATGAATTCCAGAAGGGCGATGTAGGGAAAGAGTAGTGCGGCCCTACCTAAAAATAGCTAGTCTTTTTCGACCTTCAACGCGCCGTCATCATGTCCCGTCACTTTTATGCGGGCATGTTCGGGGCAATCGGGGCCGACCGCGATCCATGTAGTATCGCCGACCGAAACCCGGCCCTTGCCGCCAATAATCGCTTCGACCACATGGCCGGTCTTGCCGATCATTTGTTCCATCTTGTCGTTTAAATGCGGGCTTTCGGTTTTCAGCGGATTTTTTTTCAAATAGGCCTTCCACAAAAAAACAAAGCCCAGGACAAATGCGGCAAACCAGGCGAGCTGCGCGGTAAATCCGAGATGCGGCAATAATAATTTTAAAACGCCGACGGCGGCGGCGGCAAGCCCAAGCCACAGGAAATAAAAGCTGGGGCTTAGGATTTCAAGAATCATCAATAAGGCGGCAAGCGAAAACCAATGCCAGAAATAAGGTTCCATTACGATCCCCGGTCTATGGCAGGCGGCGCATATCCCCCGCCGGCGATTGATTTTGGTTCGATTGCTGGCTCATCGAATCCTTGAAAATCTCGGCGATTCCGCCAAGCGCGCCGACAACGCCGCTGGCATCCAGCGGCATCATGATGATCTTGCTATTGGGCGCGGAGGCGACCGCCTGCAAGGATTCGACATATTTTTGCGCGATGAAATAATTGACCGCATGCACCGAGCCGCGGTTGATCGCCTCACTAACCGACATGGTGGCGTGCGCTTCGGCGTCGGCTTCGCGCTCGCGCGCCTCGGCGTCGCGGAACGCGGCTTCCCTGCGGCCTTCCGCCGCCAGGATCGCGGCTTGTTTTTCGCCTTCGGCTTTTAAAATATCGGCTTGGCGCTGGCCTTCGGCCTCTAGGATGCTGGCTCTCTTGTCGCGTTCCGCCTTCATTTGCCGCGCCATGGCGTCGACAAGGTCGCGCGGCGGGGAAATATCCTTGATTTCAATACGGGTGATTTTAATGCCCCAGGGCGAGGTCGCTTCATCCACCACCCGCATCAATTGCGCGTTGATCCGGTCGCGCTGGGACAGCAGCTCGTCCAAATCCATCGAGCCCATCACGGTGCGGATATTGGTCATGACCAAATTCAAAATGGCATTGCCCAGGTCATTGACCTGATAGGCGGCGCTGGCCGCGTCGCGCACCTGGAAAAACACCACGCCGTCCACCTGGACCATGGCGTTGTCCTTGGTGATGACTTCTTGTTCGGGCACATCCAGAACGGTTTCCATCATGCTGATGCGCGCGCCGACGCGGTCGACAAAAGGCAGGATGAAATTCAAACCCGGCTGCAAGGTGCGCACAAAACGGCCGAACCGCTCCACCGTGAATTGGCGGCCTTGGGGAACCGGCTTGACGCTGGCGTAAACCAGCACCACGACCAAAGTTACGAACACAAGTACGAAAATAAGCGCTTCCATGTTTTATCCTAAGTTCTAGGTTTCAGCCCGCAAGGAAAAGGTGACGCCCAATATAATGAAAACGGCGTTAAAAGGAAAGTTCCGAATAAGGGGCGGTTAAAACCCTCTTATGCCTTTTTTACCCTGATTTCGTCCAAAACCGCGATTTCCGGCGGTGCGATTTGATCGGGCGCAAGGTCCATTCCGGTGATGACTGCCGCCTTGCGCTGCATCTTATCCAGTTTCCCTTGCAGCCCGCGCAGTGTTTTTTCTACATTGCGGTTGTAGCTATCGAGCCTTTCCGCATCTTCGGCCAATGCGCCGATATAATCTATCAAATGATGCATTTCGGTTTGGATTTGCCCCGCCTGTTCGCGCATTTTTATATCGCGCATCACCGCGCGCACGGTATTCAGCGTCGCCATCATGGTGGTGGGCGACACGATCCATACCCGCCTTTTATAGGAATATTCCAAAACATCGGGGAAATTGGTGTGCAATTCGGCAAACACCGATTCCGACGGCAAGAACAAAAGCGCCGAATCGGCGGTGATGCCGGGAATAATGTATTTGTCGGCGACCTCGTCGATGCGTTTTTGCATCGACTGCACAAAAGCCCGGCGCGGCGCTTTTTTATCTTCTTCGCGCTCGGCTTCGATCATCTGGCGATAGGCGTCGAGCGGGAATTTGGCGTCGACCGCCATCGGGCCCGGTGGGTTCGGCAATTTCAAAAGGCAATCCGGCTTGACGCTGTCATTCAGCCAGGCTTGGAATTCATAAGCATTCGGCGGCAAAACGCTTTGCACCAGATTTTCCAGCTGCACCTCGCCGAAAAACCCCCGGGATTTGCTGTTGGACAGGATTTGCTGCAAGCCCAAAACTTCTTGGCTTAGCCCGGCGATGGTCACCGACGCCTGATCGAAAACGGTCATGCGCTGTTTCAAATCGGTAAGCCGCTCTTCCAAATTTTTGCTGATCGTCCGTTCCTGACTTTGCAGCTGGCCGGACAGGATATTTTGCAAATTCGCTTGGGAATCCACCAAAAGGCTGATTTTTCCGCTTAATTCCGCGTGCAGATTGGGGGCCTGGGCCTGCTGGCTGCGCCGAAGCCATAGCCAGCCTAGGGTCAGTGCCAAAACATTCACGCCAATCAAGACAAAAACCCAGCTTTGTGCTATATCCATCGCGGTATCCTGTGTGTATTTTAAAGGCTTATTATATAGAAACATGAGCAAATTACCAATCGTCATTATGCCCGACCCTGTGCTGCGCGAGGCCGCCAAGCCGGTAACATCCATCGGCAAAGACATCGAACGCCTTTTCGACGACATGCTGGAAACCATGTACGCCGCGCCGGGCATCGGCCTCGCCGCGCCGCAGGTGGGCCAATCCTTGCGCCTTGTGACCATCGATCTGGGCGAAAAAGAAGAGGGCTATACCCATGGCGCCCTGCGCATGGTCAATCCGAAACTGGTTTGGCAATCCGAAGAACAAAGCGTTTATGAAGAAGGCTGCCTTTCAATCCCAGGCATTTATTACGAGGTCACAAGACCCGAAAAAATCAAGGTCGAGTTCATGGACATTAAGGGCAAGACGCAGATCATCGAGGCGGGCGGGCTTTTGGCGACCTGCGTGCAGCATGAAATCGACCATTTAAACGGCATCCTGTTCACCGATTATTTAAGCAAGTTGAAACAGGGAATGGTGTTACGCAAAATGAAAAAACTCAAAGAAGAACAAACGGCAGAGCAAGCATC
The DNA here is from genome assembly GCA_964427785.1 of uncultured Alphaproteobacteria bacterium. GTDB lineage: Bacteria > Pseudomonadota > Alphaproteobacteria > SHNJ01 > SHNJ01 > CAYRVJ01. The sequence continues at coordinate 4,509 of CAYRVJ010000007.1, forward strand.
CGCCCGCGCCCATAGCCAACAAAACTTATAAGAGGCCTACATGCATATGCTCCGTCAAGCCTTAGCCGCCCTCAATAAATGGGAAATATTCGCCGACCGTCCGGGATTGCCTCCAAGGCAATGGTGGCTGGCGCTGGGGCTGATGCAAGGCCTTTTGCTGCTGCTTTCCGACCTTGTCGCGGAAAATCATATACTGGTTTACGAGCTGCCGCAGGCTTTGCGTTTTTTGGATGGCATTTTTTACGACCCGCTGCGCCAATCAATTCAAGAACAGGCCTTGATGCTCTCTCTTTGGTTCCTGCCGCTTTTGTATTTTTGCGCACCCTATTATAACCGCATGCGGCTTTACGCCGTTTGGGGCGCTTATTACGCGTTTTATCTGGTTTGCTTTTCCTTCACCGATAGAAGCGTTGTCACAATTCCCCTGTATTTTATATTATATAGCTGGCTTGCGCTGCCTTTCCTGCCGCTGCTTTTCGGCCAGCGCGGATTCGTCTGGTTTGAAAGACTTTTACAAAACAGCGCCTATTTAGTTTTGACATGGGCCTTTGTCGGGATCGCTTATGTCTTGATATGGCTTTCTTATGAATTATTCCGCGCGGTGGGGCTTGACCCCGACTGGCTGTTCGATCCATTGCGCTGGTTTGTGGGTTCTGCGGCGGCGGTATTGTCGGCGCGGATTTTAATCGCCGACCGGGATCAATTTTTTGGAAAATGCCTTGCGCTTTTGCAGCTTTTCAGCAAGCTTTTGTTGCTGCCTGTAGGAATATTGTGCCTTGTGTTCCTTCCTTTCGCGCTGTTCGGCAATTTGCATGATATGGGCAAAGCCGATTACCCGGCGGTGGTGCTGCTCGGCATCATGGCGGTGGTCGCCCTTTTGACGAATCTGGCTCTGACCCAGGGCGGGCTTGCCGCCGTGGGTGAAAAAACAAAGGCTCTGTTCCGCTGGGCGATCATCGTGCAACCCGCTTTCGCCGCGCTTGCGGCCTATGCTTTGTTTCTGCGCATTCAGCAATATGGCTTTAGCGCGGAGCGCATATTCGCTACTTATGTTATGGCGCTTGCCGTTTTTATTGTTTGCGCCAATGCTTTTATTATTTGGCGCACGACGCTTGACCGGATATCAACCGACCGTGTCAACCGCATTGCCGCGATCCTGTTCAGCCTTGCGTTTTTAAGCGCGGTCAATCCTTGGACAAACCCCTATGCCTTAAGCGCCTTGCATCAAAAGCACCGCTTGCTGAACGGCGCGGATGTGCAAAAATTCGATTTTTATTACTTGCGCTACTCTCTTGGAAAATACGGCGAAAAAACCCTGCGCGAGCTTGCGGCATTGCAGGACGCACAGCATAAAAACGCCGCCGCGATCCGCGCCAATGCGATGATCACCCAGGGCAAGAATGTGCTGGATATCGAAAGCCTGCTTTTGGACAAAGAAAGAGTCGAATTTTTTTCCAAAAACCCGGATTTAAAGCTAAGCGCTTCGGATTTGGAAAGGGTCGGATGCCGCCACTTCCTGAACCACAATCAAAGCGGGTTTTGCTGGATTATCGCCGAAAATCTGGATGACGATGCGGAATATGAATTTTTGGTGCACCGTTCTTATGAGGCCTGTGACGACAAATATATCGTGATCAACCCAAGCTTTTCCTGGATCGACCAGGGCGCACATCACGAGCAATATTCTAAAACCAAAAACTACGAACTGCGCGACAGTCTGACCTATCGCGGGAAATGCACGGATTTGCGCGAAAAACTGCGGCAAAAATCCTGGCAAGCGGCCATGCCAAAGAAAACCTACAAGGACTTTTTATTGGATGATCGTAGATTCACACCCTATTAAAGACACAGAGTGATTATGCCGCGCCTTGCATTCATGGGAACGCCGGAATTCGCCGCAACGGCTTTGCGCGCTTTGTGCGAAAACGGCTTTACGCCGACCGCCGCCTATACCCAACCGCCGCGCCCGTCGGGACGCGGCCAGCAGTTGCAAAAATCGTCGGTTCAACTTTATGCGGAATCGCGTGGTATTCCGGTTTTTCACCCGGCCAGCTTGAAATCCAAGGAAGAACAAGAAAAATTCGCGGCGCTTGGGTTGGATATTGCCATCGTCGCCGCTTATGGCCTGCTTTTGCCAAAAGCCATTCTGGACGCGCCGCGTTTGGGATGCCTGAATATCCACGCCTCGCTTTTGCCGCGCTGGCGCGGCGCGGCCCCGATTCAGCGTGCGATATTGGCGGGCGATATCGAAACCGGCATTTGCCTGATGCAAATGGACGAGGGCCTTGATACCGGGCCTGTTTATGCCGAAGAGAAAACCCGAATCGACCGTAAAACCGCAGGGGAGTTGCACAATGTGCTGGCGGAACTGGGCGCAAAGATGCTGCTGAAAAATTTGCCGGGCATTTTATCGCAAAGCTTGCACGCAGCGCCGCAAAGCGAAGCGGGTGCGACCTATGCCGCAAAAATAAAAAAGGAAGAGGCGCAAATAGATTGGCACAAACCTGCCGTCGAAATAGAGCGCCAAATCCGCGCTTTTAATCCCTTTCCCGGCGCTTATTTTATGCATCAAGGCGAGCGCATCAAAATTCTTGCCGCCGATATATCTTCCGCATCGGGCAGACCGGGCGAAATACTGGATGACGGGCTTGCCATCGCTTGTGGACAGGCCGCGCTGGTCCCGCAAATATTGCAACGTGCAGGGAAAAACCCCGTTCCGCGCCAAGATTTTTTGCGCGGATTGAAAATCCCACCCAATACGGTGTTGGATTGACATGCCGCGCTATAAACTCACCATCGAATATGACGGAACCGGATTTGTCGGCTGGCAACGCCAGGATAACGGAATTTCGGTGCAACAATGCCTGGAAGAAGCGATATTCAAATATCGCGGCGAAAATCCCGCCGTCACCGCCTCGGGCCGCACCGATGCGGGCGTGCATGCGCTGGGCCAGGTGGTGCATTTCGACCTTGCGCGGGGTGACGATACCGATACCATCCGCGACGCCATAAATTTTCATCTTCGCCCCCATGAAATTTCCGTGCTGCAGGCAGAGGAAGCGGATGAGCATTTTCATGCGCGATTTTCTGCCGTCGAGCGGCAATATATCTATAGAATCGGAACCCGCAGAGCGCCTTATATGATCCAAGCGCACAGGCTATGGCATGTGCCGGTTCCGCTTGATGTAGGTTCTATGAACGAGGCGGCGCAACATTTGGTTGGGACTTACGATTTCACCACATTCCGCGACAGCGCCTGCCAGGCAAAATCGCCCATAAAAACGGTTTCGGAAATCGGGCTTACGCGCGAGGAGGATATTATTTCCTTATTCATCCGCGCGCCGTCATTTTTGCATCACATGGTGCGCAATATCACAGGATCGCTGATGTATGTCGGATCGGGCAAATGGAGCGTCGAGGATTTTATCAGCGCCCGCAACGCACAAGACCGGACCAAGGGCGGCCCGACCGCGCCGCCGGATGGGCTGTATTTCCTAAAGGCTGTGTACTGATATTGGCAGGCGGTCTTAAAACGTCATGCAACTGCGCCTTATCCAAAAGCCTTAAAAGCCCGTTTAAAGAATCTTCGATGCATGATTTGATCTGGATAAGATTTCCACTCATGGCTGTCTTAACGGCATAATCCGTCATCGCTTGGCACAAAGCGGCCCAGGCCAAAGCTTTGTCAGGATCAAGCGTGCCTTGGTGATCGCGGAATTCGGCGGTGCGATATTCGCCGCAGCAGAATTTAACCTGCGGGTTTTTCCCGGCAACCGAAAAAAATCTTTGGAATTCCACTATGGTCAAAGAATATACTATTTTTTCGATGGTATCCGGCGCGGGATCAAAAAATCCCTGATCCCGAAAATATGCCCTAAGCGGCCTTGCATAAACATTGCTATGATCCCGCCGACCAACAAGGCTGTTTATCGCCTGCGGAAAAGCCAGGAAAAGCAAAACAATATTTTTCATGGCGCGCAGCCGCAGCGCGGCATTTTGCCATATCTCGCGCAAATCGACATGAACATGCAATGCGCAGCTTTCGTTCACGCGCGCGCCGGCGTTTTTCAACGCCTCCATTGCCGGGGCAAGCGTTGCAAAATCCTTGGCCGTGCTTAGTATCGGCGTTGCGACCTCGAACGTCGCGTCATCCGCCATGCCGGGATCCGGCCGCAAGGATTTATCGGACATAATTTGCCAATATTCAAACCGGCTGGCCCCGAATGAGGGGGATTGCGCGAATCCGGTACGCTGCAAGACCGGCAATCCCAATCGTTGCAACACGGATTGCGCCCGGAAGGGGTTGATGCCGACAGCTTCTATTTCGATGCCGAGCGGCCTTTTTGAAAAAATCCCGTGATCATCAGAATGGGGGCGTATTTGCGGGTTTGACCCGCCGCCCAAAAACTCCGTGCCGGAAATTTCCGGCGCAGTTTGCATGGTGACACTATATACCCGCCCGTCTTGCCGCTTGTTTCCTTATGCGGCCAGTATAGCGGTATCCTTATAGGAATCAAATATTTTAGGCGAAATATTGTTTCAAGAATTGGTGGTATATCTTGACCAATTTCTCGATATCCGCAACTGCCGCATGTTCGTCGGTTTTATGAATGGTGGCGTTGATAAGGCCGAATTCCAAAACCGGGCAATAATCTTTGATAAAGCGCGCATCGGACGTGCCGCCTGTGGTGCTGAATTCCGGGGCGATTCCAGTTACGGACTCTATCGCCCGGCGCATGGTTTGCGTCAGCGCGCCTTCTTCGGTCTTAAAAGAAGGCGCGTTGGAAGAACAACGCAATTCATAATCCCGCCCCAATTCCTTTTCCGCAAAATCTTTCAGCCATTGGGTCAAACTTGCGATACTATGCGCCGGGGTAAAGCGGATATTGAACCGCGCCTGCGCCTTGGCGGGAATCACATTGCCTGCGGGATTGCCGACGTCCAAGGTGGTCACTTGTAAGGTCGCAGGCTCGAACCCCGAATATCCAGGATCGAATTTCGCTTTGATCAGCTTGTCCAAAAATTCGACGCAGCGGTGCAGCGCATTGTCGGCCAAATGCGGATAGGCGGTATGACCTTGCTTTCCTATCACCGTCAAATGGGCGCTAAGCGATCCCCTTCTGCCAACTTTTACCGTATCGCCGATATGATGCAGCGAGGTAGGCTCGCCGACGATGGCGGCGTCCCATTTTTCCCCGTTGCCTGCAAGTTTTTTTAAAACCTTGACTGTGCCGTTGACCGCGTCGGCTTCTTCGTCGCCGGTAATAAGGAAACTGATGGATCCCTTAAAATCCCTACCGCTTTCGTTCAAAAATTTTGCCGAGGCGGCGGCAAAAGCGGCAATGCCGCTTTTCATATCGGCCGCACCGCGCCCGTATAAAATTCCGTCCCTAATAACGCCGCCGAATGGATCGACCGTCCACTGCGCGATATCGCCGGGTGGAACGACATCGGTGTGGCCCGCGAACATCAAATGCTTGCCGCCACTGCCGATTCTGGCATAGAGATTGTCTATGTCCGCGTGCCCGCCTTCGTTGAATTGCAACCGCTCGGCGGAAAAACCCAAGGACTGTAAATACTGCTGTATGACATCAAGCGCGCCTTCGTCGCGCGGCGTCACCGAAGGGCAGCGGATCAATTTCTGGGCTAGGCCTATCGCATCCATATCATCCCGCGCATGTTGTCTCTTTTTTGACTTGCCGCAGCCAACCAACCATATCTTCGGTTTCATAGTCAATATGTTCTTTGTAATCCGGGATCATATCCTCGTCCGGCTGGTTGATGCAATCCGGATGCTTGACCCAAAGCGTCGCCATACCAAGCTGTGAAGCGGGAACAAGGTTGCGCGCCACATCGTCGATAAAAATAGACGTCTTTGGGTCGATGGCGTGCCTTGCGACCATTTTGCGGTAATTTTCGGCGCCGGGCTTGGATATGAATTCGGCGTCCTCGAGATCGAAAACGCCGGAAAAAAATCTCTCGACGCCAAGCAGCGACAATATTTTTTGCGCATGCTTGCGCGGCGAGTTGGTATGCACCCATTTGCGGCCGGGCAGATTCGATAAAACTTCTTGCAGGGCAAGATCCCGCTTTAAAACCGTATAGTCGATGTCGAATATAAAATCCCAGTAATGATGCGGATCTGCGCCATGCAATTTTACCAGGCCGGACAGGGTTGTTCCGTGACTAAGATAATAATCCTTTTGGATCTTGCGCGCCGACTCAAAGTCAATGCCGAGAAAACGCATAATATAATCGGGCATCCGCTTGTCCGCTTGGCACTGAATACCGGCGCTTAGGGGATAAAGCGTATTGTCGAGATCAAAAACCCATTCTTTGATGCTGTGCAGAGGCTTCATTTAAGCCTTCATCAGCGTGCCTGCGCCATGCTCGGTGAAAACCTCGAGCAGCACCGCATGCGGCAAGCGCCCGTCGATGATCACTGCGGCTTCGACGCCGCCTTGCAGGGCTGCAAAGCAGGTTTCAATTTTCGGAATCATGCCGCCCTTGATATCGCCCCTATCCATCATCGCCTTGGCGCCAGCGATATCAAGCTCGGTCACAAGCTTGCCGTCTTTGTCCAAGACGCCGGGAACATCCGTCAAAAGCAGCATCCGCACCGCCTTTAGCGCCGCGGCCAAGGCCCCCGCGACCGTATCCGCGTTGATGTTATAGGTGTGCCCGTCGGCCCCCAAAGCCACCGGTGCGATCACAGGGATCATGCCGCTTTGCATAAAGGCGCTTAGCGCCACGGTATTGACCGATACAGGGTCGCCGACAAAGCCATAATCGATTTCAATATCCTGCCCTTTGTCATTCTTTTTCTTTTTGCGCAGCTTTTCGGCGCGCAACAAATTCGCGTCTTTGCCGCACAGCCCGATCGCTTGGCCGCCGGCAAGGTTGATGGCGGAAACGATATCCTTGTTTATGGTCCCGGCCAATACCATTTCCACGACTTCGGCGGTTTTGGCGTCGGTCACGCGCAGACCGTCGATGAATTCGCTTTGCAACTGCAGGCGTTTCAGCATCGCGTCGATCTGCGGCCCGCCGCCATGTACCACGATCGGATGGATTCCGACCTGTTTCAACAGCACGACGTCCTGGGCAAAAAGCTGCGCCAATTTCGGATCGACCATGGCGTTGCCGCCATATTTTATGACAAAAGGCTTTCCGGCGTAGCGCTGCGCATAAGGCAGCGCCGAAGAAATAATGCTGGCGGCGCGCAAATAGCGCATCCGGTCTTGGCGTTGCATTTGCGGTTGGGGAAGGGTTTTGATTTTTACCATGCGCCCGTTTTAGGGCAAAAACGGCTTTATAGCAATGCCGCGATGGTGGCTTTCAGCCCGTCAAGGCCTTCCTTGGTTTTAGCGCTGGCCCATATCCAATCCTGCCATAACCCCGGATAAATCGGCTGCAAATCACGGACCATTTGGTCGATTGCCGGGCGGGCGGTCGGCTTGACTTGATCCGCCTTGGTCAAAATAATCTGAAAAGAAACCCCGGAATCGTTCAACCATTTCAGCATGTCGGCGTCATTGTCTTTCGGGCCGTGGCGGCCGTCGATCAAAACGAATACTCGGCGCAGCTGACGTCGCTGGGAAAGGTATAGCGGCAAAAACTCGTTCCATAATTTGCGCGCCTCGGGCGGGACTTTGGCAAAGCCATAGCCGGGCAAATCACACAGCATCAGGCGGTCGCCGAGATTGAATAAATTCAACTCCTGCGTCCGGCCCGGCGTTTTCGAGGTGCGCGCCAAATCTTTCCTGCCGCACAGGGCGTTCAAAAGGCTGGATTTTCCGACATTCGACCGGCCGGCAAAGGCGACTTCAGAAAACCTTGTGTTGGGCAAATGCGCCATGTCGCTTGCGCCGCGCACGAAAATGCAAGGCCGCGCGAAAAGCTCGCGCCCCTGCTTCATCGAACCGGGCGCAAGATTATTTTTTTGTTCCAACGAAGACCGTCTTTTCCCCGCGCTTGTCGCGCTTGAGGTGATATTGCTGCAAAATCCCCAAAAGATTGCTCCAGCTCCAGTAAATCACAAGGCCTGCCGGGAAAGCCGCCAGCAAGAAGGTGAACAGGAACGGAAACAGGCCGAAAACGACTTTCTGTGCGCTATCCATAGGCGCGGGATTCAATTTTTGCTGCAACCACATGGTGAATCCCATGATTACTGGCCAAGCGCCGACATAAAGCGGAATAAACAGGAAATGGCCGGGCGGCGTCCAATCGAGCAGGCCGAAGAGGTTAAATATTGTCGTCGGATCCGGCGCCGATAGATCCTTGATCCAGCCGTAAAAAGGCTGGTGGCGCATTTCGATGGTGACGAACAACACTTTGTAAAGCGCGAAGAACACCGGGATTTGGATCAAGATCGGCAGACAGCCGCTTAACGGGTTGACCTGGTTGCGCTGATAAAACGCCGCCATTTCTTTTTGCATGCGCAGCATGTCGTCCTTGTATTGCTCTCGCAAGGCCATCATTTCCGGCTGCAACTCCTTAAGCCGGTTCATCGCGCGGTAAGATTTGTTTGCCAGCGGGTACATGCACAATTTCACCAGAACGGTCAAAACAAGAATCGCAAGCCCGAAACTGCCCAGCGCCAGATACAGCGCATGCAAGATCAGGAACAAAGGCTTGGTCAGGAAATAAAACCAGCCGAAATCGACCGCCAAATCGAAATTCGCGATTTGCAGATTTTCCTCGTAACGGTCCAAAAGCTTGACTTCTTTTGCGCCAGCAAAAAACCGGGCCCCGGCCACGGCGGTGGCGCCGGGCGCTATGTCTTGCGTCTTGCCAGTGAAATCCGCCTGATAGCGGTCGACGCCGTCCGACTGGGTATAAGCGAAACGCGCCTTGATCTCATCACTTTGATCCGGGACCAGCGCCGCCAGCCAATATTTGTCGGTGATGCCAAGCCAGCCGCCGTTTGACGTTGCCGTAACGCTTTTTTCTTCTTGCAGATTGGCATAGGTGGTTTCGTGCAACGTACCGTCGAACACGCCAAGCAAGCCTTCATGCAGCACAAAAAATCCCAATGTCGGCGGCGTTTGATAGCGCGCGATCAGGGAATAAGGGGTAAGGCTGACGGCTTGCGCGCTGTTATTGACCACACGCTGTTCGACGCGCAGCATGTAATCCGCATCGATGGATATGATTTTTTCAAACAGCAAGCCTTGGCCGTTATCCCATTGCAAGATGACCGGCGCGTCCACCGTCAATTTCTTATGCGGGCTTTGCCATATGCTGTCCGGACCAGGAACCGATATGCCTTTGTCGCCCACCCAGCCGAAATCGGCGTAATAGGCCTGAGCCGCATTTTCCGGCATTAAAAGGCGGATATGCGCACTTTGCGGATCGATAGTTTCGCGGTAATCGGTTAAAATTATATCGTCGATGCGGCCGCCCCTAAGCGCGATCGAACCTTTAACCCTATCATTTTCAAAAGGCAGCCGCGCGCTTTTGCGTAACGCTTGGTCAAGGGCGAGAATTTCCCGTTTCGGCGGCTTTTGCTTTTCCGCCTCGGCCTTTTGCGCCTGCTCACGTACGGATGCCGCGTAATGGCGCTGCTGTTCAACCAATTGCGGCCGGTAAAACATTTCAAAGCCGCCCAGGATCAAGGCGGACAGCACGACCGCAAGCAGCAGGTTTCTATTGTCGGAAGATGTTCTTTTTTTATGATGCATGGTTTTGTGATAGCAAGGATAGAAGTTAAAAGACAGCGTGTTTTAGTTTTTTTCCGGAACGGGATCGAAACCCTTCCCGCCCCAAGGATGACAGCGCAGCAAGCGCCGCGCCGTTAGAACGCAGCCCCGGATCAAGCCATGGTCGCAAAGCGCCTTTGCGGCATAATGCGAACAGCTTGGCTGAAACCTGCAGCAATAGCCGCACCAGGGCGACAGCAACAGCTGATATAGCCGGATTGCGGCCAGCGGCAAGGCGATGGCGGCTTTTCCCAAAGCGCGTCTAAGATAGGGTTTCATTTTTTCCGTCGTCATGCAGCAGCTTTAAACGCCGCAAAGCCGCTTGCATATCTTGCCGCAGCTTTGTGAAATCCAAGCCGTTGGTTTGCGGGGTGGCTACCAGAACATAATCGCAATCCGGCTTTGCCTTAGAAAATACTTCGCCGCGTGCTAGGGCACGCAAGCGCCTTTTGGCGCGGTTGCGGTCTACCGCTTTGCCTACCTTGGCATAGGAGGCAACCACCGATAGCCGGGGCGCAAGCGCGCCCTTTTTTGCAAAAATTCCAAAACCCGGGGTAAAAAGCTTTTGCCCGGCATAAACCGCCTTAAATTCTTTGGGCGATGACAGGCTGGGCCAGTTTTTTTCCGATTGCTTTGCCAAGGATACAGACAAAACCGAAACTTACTTGCTTAGCCGCTTGCGGCCTTGCGATCTGCGGTTGGACAATACCTTGCGGCCGCCTTTGGTGGCCATACGCGTGCGAAAGCCGTGACGGCGCTTGCGGACCAATTTGCTGGGCTGATATGTTCTTTTAACCATTATATTTCTCCTACCTCGAATTCTTTAAAGCCGCTTTTGCGGCGCGGCAAGCCTTGCCCGCATAGTTTTAAGCTGGACAGGTATACTGGCATGCTACGGGCATGTCAAGGCTTTGCGGCAAAATAACGGCCTGATACGCCCCCCTGTTTTAGGAAAAAAAGCCAGCCTTATTGCGGCTTTTAGGCTGTTTTTCCGGGACAATTCCTTGGCTTTTTGCGTTTTTAGGATGGAAAAAAAGGATTAACACGCGCATCATGGCCTTTATGTTGACCCGCACATTCTTTGACAGCTTATCTACCAGGCTTTTGGTTCTAACCGTTGGTTTCGTGCTGATTAGCGAAGCCATCATCCTGGTTCCGTCCATAGCCCGGTCTTATCAGGTAATCCTGCAGCAGAAAATCGATGCAGCCTATTTGGTTGCGTCTTTTATCCAAAAAGATAACAAATCTGCGCGGCTGCGCAACCCGGCTTTTTTGGAAAATCTGCAGGCCTATCGGGTCGCCTTACGAAGCCCTTGGACCGAAACAATCGTCGAAAACCCGGATTATACTTTTTTGAAACCGGATTATACCGTCGATTTAAACCGCATGGGCCTTGCCAGCCTTGCTAAGGCCGCAATGCAAACTTTGCAACGCACCGATTTTCCGATTTTGCAAATCACCGGCAGCCCCAGCCGCGACATAGCCAGCAAAATAGAAATTATCTTGGACGAAGCCACTGTCCGGCAGGCCTTGGCGGAATTCACCAGCCGCAACATCCAATTGTCGGTTTCGGTCGCAATCATCACCGCGACACTGGTTTTCGCCGTGCTGCAATTTTATATGGTCGCGCCGTTGCAACGCCTGTCCTCGGCCATGACTTCTTTCCGCCTCGATCCCGAAAACCCGGCCAATGCCGCGCGCGCCACCAAACGGCGCGACGAAATCGGCACGGCGCAGAACGAATTCGCCCATATGCAAAACGGGCTGCGCCTGGCCTTGCGGCAAAAAGCGCGGCTTGCGGCGCTAGGCACGGCGGTCGCGAAAATCAATCATGATTTGCGCAATATCTTATCGACTGCGCAGCTGATGTCCGACCGCATGGCGGCATCGACCGACCCCAATGTGCAAAAGCTCGCCCCCAGGCTGCTTAACGCTATCGACAGGGCCAATGCGCTGTGCGCGCAGACTTTGGATTACGTGCGCGAAGGCGCGCACCGCTTGGAACGCAAGGAATTTTTACTGTCGGATTTGATCGAAGAAGCCGGCCAAAATCTGCGCAACATCAAACCCGACCTTGCCCTGGACTTGCAATTGCCGGAAGCGATGCAAGTCAACGCCGACCGCGAGGAATTATACCGGGTGCTTACCAATCTTTTGCGCAACGCCATAGAGGCTGGTGCGAACCATATCGCCATCACCGCAGAAAAAACCGCAGATTACACCATCATCCGCATCGCCGATGACGGGCCGGGGCTGAAACCCACCGCTCGTGAAAGGCTGTTTCAGCCTTTTGCGGGCTCTGCGCGCAAGGGCGGAACCGGGCTTGGCCTTGCCATCGCCCGCGATTTGATGCGCGCCCATGGCGGCGATTTGACCTTGGCCGAAACAGGGCCAAGCGGCACGGTTTTCGCCCTGGAATTGCCGGATAAAGACCAGGAATCCTTGGCTTAACAATATCTTTATAAGAATTATTGTATTTTTTAGAGGATATGATTACAATGCCCCCAAGGCTGCAATACAATTAAGGGGGGATGTAAATGATCAGCGATCAAGACAAATTTGGTCTTCTTATGTATGCAATAGGTGCAGCTACGGCATCATTTTTTATAATATTTATTCCAAAAATGCTTTCCGGACGCGGACTTGATTTTAAATCGGATGGCTATTCTATCGTTGAGTCAGATAAAAAGCGGGCTTTAATAAATCTAAACGACGGAAATATAACCGTTTATAAGATAACGGATGCGAATTTTTCTATAAAACAAGACTCCATCACGCTTTACTCAGCCATTCCTTACTTTAATCTTTTAACATTTGCGCATGATATGCCCGAAGCAAAAACACAAGTCGAAAAATTCCTAAAAACATATGGCGGGGATATTAAATCCGGCACTGTACAGGAATTAAAATCCGCCTTCGGCATCGATGTCATTTCGACAGACCCGCAATCTTTCGCCGTGCCGCGCAGGCGTGGCGATGTTGCGCTTCTTCACGCCACAAGGCAAAATCAGCGCGCCTAAATTTAATAAGGGAGAGTGCATATGCATTATATTTCTATTGACGAAGAAGTTTTTAATGAATTCTTAGATAGAGTTAAAGACCGCAATAGTGTCAGCCGGGAAAACACAAAGCGATTCACAGAATTTATGGCCGCGTGTCTTTTAAGTTTAATTTTGGGCCCCGTTCTTGTGTATTCTTTGGATAAGCAAAAAAATGCCCGAGAAGAAGCGGGCGCAACCGCCAGCGCCATGGCTTGTGTTGAGGTTGATACCCCAAAACCTGTGCCCCTTAAGACCGCGCTGGCAGCCACGGTAAAAGTCGGCCTCGTCCAAGGCCTCGCGCGGATGCGCGAAAGCCGCTAAAGCATCGCGGCCCCCATCAATCCAGGCGCAAAAGCAGCCCTTTTAAATAGCTGGTTTGCGGCAATTGCAAATGCGCGGGATGATCGAAATCGGCCCCGGTTTGCCGCAGGATCACGCCGCTGCGGCGCGATTTTTGCACCCCTTCTTGCACCGCTTCGATGAAATTTTCCAAATTCATGTGATAAGAACAAGAAGCGATGAACAAATAGCCCCCGCTTTTGACTTGGGCGGCGCATTGCGCCGCAAGTTTCTTGTACCCGGCCTTGGCGGCGGGAATATCCTTGGCGCTTTTGGCAAAAGCAGGCGGATCGGCGATGACAACGTCGTAATTTTGCGATCCTGCCGATTTTTCTAAAAATTCAAAAACATCGCCGCATACAGCGTCGACCTGATCCACACCGCTCAACGACGCCGATTTTTTCAACAAATCCGCCGCCGCTTGCGAGGCGTCCACCGCCACAACCCGCGCCGCGCCCGCTTTGGCGCAGGCCAGCGCAAACCCGCCTAGATAAGAATAAAGGTCCAAAACTTTTTTGCCTGCGGACAAGGATGCCATCATCGCCCGGTTCGCCCTGTGGTCGTAAAACCATCCGGTTTTCTGACCCTTGATAAAATCGCAGTAAAATTTACAGCCGTTTTCTTCGACCAATACCGGCGTTGCGGCGTCGCCAAAGGCGAATTTGGTTTCCGGCTCAAGCCCCTCTTGTTCCCTGGCATTGCTGTCGCTTTTCAAATAAACGGCTTTTGGGCGCAGCAATTCTTGCAGCGCTTCAAGCCATAAAGGGCTTAGGGCTTGCATTCCGGCAGTGTTGATTTCACAAACCAGGATATCGCCGAAACGGTCGATGACGACGCCGGGCATCCCATCGGCCTCGGCATGAACCAAGCGGTAATAGGGGGATTTAAAAAAACCCTCACGCAGGCGCAGCGCGGCGCCCAGCAGCTTTTTGAAATAATCTTTGTCTATCGGTATTGCGGTATCGCGCGACAAGATGCGCGCGGCGATCAGGCTATTGGGGTTGAAGATGCCCACCCCCAAATCGTCGCCGCGCGCGTCTTTGACCCGTACCAGGCTGCCGCGGTCAAGGGTTTTCCATTTCTTTTCCCAGGCGATTTCGTTGCTGTAAATCCAGGGATAACCGTGTCTGGCGCGCGCGTCGCGCTTGGGAAGTAGCGTCAAGGCGGCAATTGGGCTTGTCATAGGCGTTCGTTTTCGCTTTAATGTTGCTGTATCCGATCCTTTATAGACCTTTCCCAGCTTTCGGCAATAGAACGATGAGCCACCCCAACAGAATAACAGCCCCGCAAATCCTGGCGCGTAAAGGCAAGGACCCTGTCGTCTGCCTAACCGCTTATAGCGCCCCGATGGCAAAAATTCTGGATGCGCATTGCGATATCCTTTTGGTCGGCGATTCGCTGGGCATGGTGCTCTATGGCCTGCCGTCCACCTTGGGCGTAGGCCTGGATATCATGATCGCGCATGGCGCGGCGGTGGTTCGCGGATCGCAAAAATCCCTTATCGTCGTCGACATGCCATTCGGCAGCTACCAGGAATCTAAGGAGCAAGCCTTTCGCAACGCCGCCCGCGTCATGAGCGAAACGGGCTGCGGCGCAATCAAAATCGAAGGCGGCGTCGAAATGGCTGAAACCGTTTCTTACCTTGCGCAGCGCGGCATTCCGGTAATGGGCCATATCGGCTTGCAGCCGCAATCGGTCAATAGCCTTGGCGGCTATAAGGCCCAAGGAAAAACGGATTTAAACGCCAAAAAATTAAAACAAGACGCGCTTGCGATAGAATCGGCCGGGGCTTTTGCCGTGGTAATAGAGGCGGTGATGGAGCCGATCGCCCGCGCCTTGACCAAATCCCTAAAAATCCCAACCATCGGCATCGGCGCGTCGCCCGCCTGTGACGGACAAGTTCTGGTCAGCGACGATATGCTGGGCCTGAATACCGGCCATGTGCCGCGTTTCGTGAAACCTTACGCCAGGCTTGCGGCGGATATCGAAAAAGCGGCGCAAGCTTTTGCCAAAGACGTGCGTGCGCGCAAATTTCCAAGCACCGAATATTGTTTTTCTGCCAAAAAATAGGTTCGTCCGTGAGTAAAATCCAAACCGTCAAAACCGTATCCGAACTGCGCCGCTTGACAACGCCGTGGCGGCGAAACGATCAGCGCATCGGCTTTGTCCCGACCATGGGCGCACTGCATGCGGGGCATGTAAGCCTGATCGACGAGGCGCGGACGCAATGCGACAAGGTGATCGTCAGCATTTTTGTCAATCCGACCCAATTCGACCGGCCCGACGATTTGAAACGCTATCCAAGGCCCGTGGAACAAGACATCGCCCTGTGCGAAAAACACGGCGCGGATATGGTGTTTATCCCGTCCGAACAGGAAGTCTATCCCAACGGCTATCGCACCATCGTGCATGTCGACGATATCACATCGCGATGGGAAGGCGCGCATCGCAAGGGCCATTTTGACGGCGTCACCACGGTGGTCGCAAAATTATTAATGATCGTTCTGGCGGATGCGGCCTTTTTCGGCGAAAAGGACTATCAGCAATTGCTGGTGGTCAAGGCATTGACCGAGGATTTGAATATCCCGACGCGCATCACCCCGGTAAAAACCATGCGCGAGGCCGACGGGCTTGCGCTATCCTCGCGCAACGTGCATTTGAATGCGGAGCAGCGCAAAACCGCGCCGGGATTCCATAAAATCCTGCAAGACGTCGCAAGCCGCATCAAAGGCGGGGAAAGCCCATCGCATGTGATCGCGCACGCGATCGGGCAAATGCGCGAAATCGGATTCGACCGGGTGGATTATATCGCGGCTTGCAACGAATATGACCTTGCGCCTTTGACCGCGCCCGCGTCCAAAGGCCGCGTTCTGGGCGCCGCCTGGCTTGGAACCACAAGGCTGATCGACAATGTGGCGATAGAAAGCGTTTAACCAGTGACGGTGAACAGTGTGCGGTGACGGTCTTCACTTCTTTTACAATAACAAATTTTATCTATATTTTTTTCTTAACGCCCAACATCGGCACCTTGGCTTGCTTCCATAAATATAAAAACTGGTTTTTATACGCTTCCGCTATGGTTGCATTCCGAATAATGACGGCCCTATAAGGTTTTTGCCATAAATAAAATCCGATTTTATCGCCATAAACATGCCAATTAAGAGGCCCCATGCTGATGCGCGGCAGCCAACGGTACACTTTGGGACGCGAAATAAAATGCGTGTCGCCTTCGGGAATTATTATTCTCTCGTCTATATTTTGTTCTCGCATCAGTCGTTGATAGGCGTGGTCGGAATCACTGGCATATTGCAGAATTTTTCTTTCATCCCAGGAACAGACGTAGATATACCCGCCTTTTTTTAATGTGCGCAAAATATCCTCGGTGCTGCGGTCGACGAAATCCTTGCCTTTGAATTCCTGATATTCGAAAGGCTCGCCGCGCATTTTAACGCCCGGACCTTCGGTAAATTCCACGCCGCCCCGTTCCAGCGCTTGGGCAATCAGCAGCATCGTATTTTGACGCGGCGAAGTCGATTGACGTTCGATGTTGTTGAGGGCAGTCAGGGAAATGCCGGTTGCCTTGGCCAGCTGGCCCTGAGTCCAATTCAAAAGTCCGCGCGCAGCCTTGATTTGTTCTGTTGTAATGGGTGTCATATTATCCAGTTTACTGCCCTTAAGTTTATAAATTATCAAGTTTAGAATGTAAAATATAAATTGATGTATATCTCTTGCGGATAAACGATCATGCTGTCGGCATGAACTTGATTACCGACCCGCGCCAAGCAGAAAATACAAGCCATAAATATCTTGATATTATGGGAATGGTTTGGATTACCTTTTTGGTTGTCGCCACGCTGACTGCCGCCAAGACTTTTGATATCGGGCCTTTCAGTTTTAGTGTCGCTGTGTTGTGTTATCCGATCACATATATATTCGCCGATATTTTTACCGAAGTTTACGGGTATAAAAAAACACGCCGGATCGTATGGGCGGGATTTTTCTGCCTAATTGTGGCGACAGCGATTCCTTATTTTTATACTCATGTTCCAGCCAGCCCATCTTTTACCGATGAGGCCGCATTCAAAACTATTTTTCAAGCAAGCCCCGCGCTGGCTTTGGCAGTCGTTTTATGTTTTTTTGCTGGGGAGTTTTCTAATTCTTATGTAATGGCAAAAATGAAAATTCTGCAAAACGGGAAATTTTTGGGTTTTCGCCTGATTGGATCGACTCTTGCTGGACAGACAGCGGATAATATCATTTTTTACTCTGTTGCTTGGGCATTGGGTGGATTTTACACGCTTAATGCGCTGCCGAATTTGATTTTTTCGACTGTATTGTTTTGCACTATATGGGAATTTCTGGCTTTGCCTTTGACCTACCGCATCATTGTTTTTTTAAAGCGGGCAGAAAATTTAGATGTTTACGATCGCGGAACAGATTTCAATCCCTTTGCATTTAGCAAAGGATTTAAACCAGAAACAAAAATTCTTTTTTAAACTGAAAAATATTTGGAATAATAAAAAATCACCCCAAGCCCTTGATCGGCTGCGCGAATTGGGGTTCCAGATCCCAAGGGAAATAGATCCAGGTATCCTGGCTGACTTCGGTAATGAAGCTGTGGGTCGTCGGCCGGCCCTTGGGTTTTGCGTAAATGGCGGCGAAATGCGCCTTGGGCAGCATCGCTTTGATCGCCTTGAACGTCTCGCCGGTATCGACCAGATCGTCGATCACCAAAAGCCCCTCGCCGTCGCTTTCGATGCCTTTGATCAAATTCATCGAGCCTTGGGTTTTTTCCTGCTCGTAACTCGCTATGCAAACCGTGTCGATAAAACGTATATCGAGTTCGCGCGCGATGATCGCCGCCGGCACAAGCCCGCCGCGCGTCACGGCGACGATGCCGCGAAACGGCCCTTGTTCCAAAAGACGCCAAGCCAACGCCTTGCAGTCGCGGTGAAACTGGTCCCAGGAAACGGGATAATCGCGCTTAATATTTTTGGTCATTCTTCTTTACTTGACGAATAAATGCACTTCGTTGACGTCGGCGGTCTCGCTGGATTTCGCCGACAAAGTCACGCGTTGCGGCGACAATCCCATATCGGTCAAGGACCGCAAGACTTGCTCGGCGAATTTGCGCGCGCTGGACGTGCCAAGCGCCTGCGCCGCTGGATTGCCGCGCGAAGGCGACACCGCGACAAGATCGAATTGCGCGTCCGGCTTGCGTTCCATCGCCGTGCTAAGCGCGCTGTATAGGGCGCGCTCGTAAGACACATTGGCCTGGTCGAAGCGGAT
>CAYRVJ010000008.1:0-2110 GCA_964427785.1 uncultured Alphaproteobacteria bacterium
GCGGGAAAAATAATTGTTTTCTTTTGCCGTGGGATTATGTATATTGCGGCGCACCCAAATAATAACGATAACTTAAAGGTGCGCCGCATGTTCTTTTCCAAAGAAAAAATTCAAACCGCCCTGGCTTTCGACGATATTTTATTAAAGCCGGCGGCATCGAGCATTCTGCCAGCGCAAGCGGATTTACGCACCCGCTTTACCCGCAATATTCAGATCAATATTCCGATCATCTCCTCGGCGATGGATACCGTCACGGAAAGTCCGATGGCGATCGCGATGGCGCAATCGGGCGGCATCGGCGTTATTCACCGCAATCTTTCCATCGAACGCCAGGCCGAAGAAGTGCGCCGGGTCAAAAAATTCGAATCCGGCATGGTGATCAACCCCGTCACCATTCATCCCGATCAATCTTTGGCCGATGCCATGAAATTGATGGCGGAACACGGTATTTCCGGCATTCCGGTCGTGGAAAAGGGCAGCAACAAGCTGGCCGGTATTTTGACCAACCGCGATGTGCGGTTCGCCACCAATATGCAGCAACCGGTGCGGGAACTTATGACCAAAGACAAATTGGTCACGGTGCGCGAAGGCGTGTCGCATGACGAGGCGAAAAAGCTGCTGCATCAGCACCGCATCGAAAAGCTTTTGGTGGTGGACGAGCAATACCGCTGCATCGGGCTGATTACGGTCAAGGACATGGATAAGGCGACCAGCAACCCACACGCCTGCAAGGACGATAAGGGGCGCTTGCGTGTTGCTGCGGCATCCGGCACGGGCAAGGACGGCATGGCGCGGGCCGAGGCGCTGATGGCGGCGGATACCGATATTATCGTGATCGACACGGCCCACGGCCATTCGGCCGGCGTGATCGAAGCCGCGCGCGAAGCCAAGAAAAAATCCAATTACACCCAAATCATCGCGGGCAATGTCGCCACCGCCGATGCGGCCAAGGCATTGATTGATGTAGGCGTCGACGCCATAAAAATCGGCATCGGCCCCGGTTCTATTTGTACCACCCGCATGGTCGCGGGTGTCGGCGTGCCGCAGCTAAGCGCGATTATGGATTGTTTTGAAGCTTGCAAAAAGCAAGGCGTGCCGATGATCGCCGATGGCGGTATCCGCTATTCCGGCGACATGGCCAAGGCGATCGCGGCGGGCGCGGATTGCGTGATGCTGGGATCGCTTTTGGCCGGCACCGACGAAGCGCCCGGCGAGGTGTTTTTGTATCAAGGCCGTTCTTATAAATCCTATCGCGGCATGGGCAGCCTGGGCGCAATGGCGGACGGGTCGGCCGACCGGTATTTTCAAAAGGAAATGGACACATTGAAATTCGTGCCCGAAGGCGTCGAAGGCATGGTTCCCTATAAAGGCCCCGTGAACAAGGTTTTGCATCAATTGCTGGGCGGATTGCGCGCCGCTATGGGCTATACTGGCCACGGCACCATCCAATCGATGCAGGGCGGCTGCGAAATGACCCGCATTACCGGCGCGGGCCTGCGCGAAAGCCATGTTCATGACATTACGATTACAAGAGAAGCGCCAAATTATAAATTAGAAGGGTAAAAGCCCCTTATCATCACCTTAAAAGATATTTCCTGTTGCGCCGGGAAAGTTTTTGCCCTATTGGCTATGTCACAGAAAATAAACGTGGCAGGCAAGGGGTGCGAATGTCGGAACAATCCAAAATTAGCAAAGAAATAGCCAAAGCCAACCAGCTTTTGGCGGATTTGGACGCAAGGTTAAAAGGCCAGCGCAGCTTTGAATCCATTGTTGCGGAAGAGGAGTTGCTACGCAGGATAGCCAACATACCTTTCAGCCGTCTGCATATGGGTTTGCAAAATCGGCCCGATTATGAACAAGTCAAAGACCTGCTCAATAAAATACATGGTTTTCTAGTCAGTCAGTTTGTCGAACGGGTTGTTAAAGCAAGATTCTATGATCACAATAAAATTTCACATCCCGCAAAGCTGGAATCACACCCACAAGACCCTGCCAAAGAGACGGCAGAGAAACTCGTCCCGGAAAGTGAAGCGGTTGATTTTAAAAAACTGAATGTGCCGAGCTTTCGCGATAGAAATTTATTAAGGCCTATACGCAACTTGCCTCTTAG
>CAYRVJ010000008.1:2210-9327 GCA_964427785.1 uncultured Alphaproteobacteria bacterium
TGCCGAGCTTTCGCGATAGAAATTTATTAAGGCCTATACGCAACTTGCCTCTTAGCGACCACCTCAAAGCGCCGCTTGCAGCTTTTCTGGGCCAGAGAGCGGCGGAAAGGTTGTATTGGCAAGTCGTGAAATATCTTTCCAAGGAATTGTCGGACGCGGAGCAGGCCAAAGTCGCGGCAAGCGTGATTGGCCATATCAGTGACAAAATAAATATAGGGCTGGACCAAGAAGCCATTCTTGCAGATGAAGATATTGCAAGAGACATTCTGGATGTGCCGCATAAGGTTTTATTAGGCGCGCTAAATGGGTCGGAAGGTTTGAATCCAGGATGCGCCGCGCTGATCAATGAAGTTCATATATCTGCGGCCTCCGATCTCGTCGAATATCATCTAAAACCGCAGTATAAAAAGAGAAAAAAGGCCAAGGAATCGGACAGAATAGATTACAAGCAACGCTTGCATCTAAGGTGGGAAATTCCAGAATCAGAGCTGCGCAATATACAATTTCTTCCGATGGATGCTTTGGCGGAACAGATCAGCGCTGTTTTTGGCGATGATAATGGTCGTGATATTATTTCAAAAATCGGCGAAGTATTGGGCAGGGCTAACGCCAAATCGGCAAAAGGAAAGAGTTTTTCCAAGGCCTCGGCAGCATCAAACCCCGAAGAAAGGGCGTATCAATCTTATTTAAAGATTAAGTCTGCCTATTTCGCCCGGGCTGAGATCGATCCCGAATCGGCGGAAATTAAAGGATTGATCCGCGAATTCAATGCCTTGCGCGACAGAATGTCGCTGATCCAAAAATCTCTGGGCTTTTCCAATCCGCCGGGCGATAGAGACAATGAAAGCGCAGAACAGCTTGACGCAATAATGGCGCCTTTCCGGCAAGCCCGCGCCAGTGACGGAGAAGTTCCTGCACCGAATGAATATGCAGAATGGAATTTGCGTAAAGAAGTTTATAAGCAAAGCGAAGACCGCATCGCCGAAATTATAATAGCGTTAAAAGAAAAATTGCCGCGCCTAAGTGACGAAGAGCTATTGCATCTTTCCAAAGGGAATAGAAGAAAGCACAGGGGAGCTTTATTGATAAGCAGCAAAGCCGATGTGGCGGATAGCCGCGTTGTGCTGACCGACTATTTCGGAAAGGAAGATGTTTTCTTGCATATGCTGGTTATAAGGCATGGTTTGAATGAGCAAGAAGAAAAAAAACATTGCAGCAAAGGCATCATCGATAAGCTTGGATATAATTTTTTAAGCTATGCTCAAATTCCTTGGCCAAAACCGCGTCCGGCCACGCCTGTGCAAGTCGCCGATCAAGACGACAGGCCAGAGGCCGCTTTCTCGCAAGCCTGGAATGACGCTTTGGAAAATGTTGCCATCATCGGCAAGTTTGCTCACGCCGCCATGGCAGTGCATTTCCTGCAGCAGGCACTAGAGCATCAGCAAGTTATCACCCAAATAATGGATGAAATATGCAGCCCTATATGCACAGCTGATAGGAGAAATCATATTTTTATGTCCAAAATCTTGGATGATTTATCAAAAATCTCGGCCAGAGAAAAAAGCGCGCCGCAAGTTGCCGAAATCAACCATGAGGCTATTATCCTCCGCCATCTGGAGGATGCAAAAAGAATATCCCAAACTGCTTTGAACGGAACAGCTTCATCCGTTTTGCAGGCGATCGAGGACGCAGCAAAGGCCGTCCGTGCTGGGTTTCGCCCATCTTGCGACATTGTGGATACAAAGTCGCAACGGCCCGCTCTGGTGGATCAAACCCATGTTGAGAGTAACGTCAAAAGACTGGTCGATATGGAACTTGAAGGTCTTGATGAGACTCCATTCATTAAGACTGAAGCGAAAGCAATGGATAACGAAGCCAACCAGCAAGTATTAAAGGCTGATATCAAAGATAAATTGAAGGAGGCTGCGACGGGATTGCTTGGCTCTTTGGTTTATGCCAGGGAATATGCGGCTGTGTCCTTAGACCGAGATCTCCTGCCCAAGGAGTTGCAAGTCGATCAGCGCCTGCAAGAGCTTTACAGACAGCCTGATAACGATCCTTATATCGAAATCCGTAGAATCGGCGAAAACCCTGCCGCAGCTTTGGACAAAATTGGCGCCTATGCAAAATCCCTGTCCGATACTTTGGGCCAGGCTTGGCCGCTGTTGCAAGATCAGGCGCAAATATCGGCCTTACTTAAAGCCGCAAAAACTGCTGGCAGGGCTTCTGTAGGGCGGGTTTTACGAAAGGAAATGGAGCCCTGCGGCCAGGCGGCGGCATTCTGGCAGCAATTTTTGCTGCCCGGTCAAGAATATCCGGCAAGCCATGCTGTACAACTGGTTGTTTCAGAACGAATACCTGTTATATCTAGGTAATGACCCCCGCGGCCAGGATTTTATCCGTCATCGAAATTCTCGATCTGTTCGACGCGCAAGGCGTGCCGCTAGACCGCGTATGCGACACCTATTTCCGCGTGCGGCGTTTTATCGGTTCCGGCGACCGCAGGTTTATCGGCGACATGGTTTTTGCGGTGATGCGCTGCCGGATGAAATTGGACTGGCATCTTTCGCAATCCGGTCTTGCATGCGGCAACCGTTTGCGCGTTCTTGCTTTCTTGAAGATTTTCGAAAATAAGACCCCTTATGAAATTGGCGGCGTGCTTGGTGGAAAATACGGCGCAGCGCCGATGGACGACGCAGAAAGATCCGCGCTGGAATCCATGACGCGAGAAGCCGCGATGCCGGAATATGTGATTAGCGAATGCGCCGAGTGGCTGATGCCGAAAATCCAAGCCGCATTTCCGCAAAGCTGGCGCGAAGAATTGCTGGCGCTGCAGCAAGGCGCCAGTTTCGATTTACGCGTCAATACGCTAAAAACGTCGCGCGACGCGGCCTTGGCGGAAATCCCGCAAGAGCTTAATGCAAAGCCAACGCCGCTTTCGCCCTATGGCATCCGACTGGAATCGCGCACGGGATTTGGCGCACTTGCTGGGTTAAAGGACGGCAGCCTCGAAGTGCAGGACGAAGGATCGCAGATGGTGGCGATATTATGCGACGCGCAGCCTGGCATGCAGATTCTGGATTACTGCGCCGGCGCGGGCGGCAAGGCGCTGGCGCTTGCGGCGGAAATGCAGAACAAAGGCCGGATCGTTTTATGCGACACGCATGACAAAAGGTTGAAAAACGCCGCCGAAAGGTTCAAGCGCGCAGGGGCGCATAATTACGAGCTGCGGTTATTGGACAATGACGGCAAGAAATGGCTGAAGCGGCAAGAAGGGCGGTTCGACCGCGTCTTGTGCGACGTGCCGTGCAGCGGCACCGGCACTTGGCGGCGCAATCCGGATCTGCGCTATCGTTTCGATGAAAAAGATTTAACCGAACTTTGCGCGCTGCAGAAAATAATTTTGGGCGAAGCCGCAGAGTATGTAAAAAAAGACGGGCTTTTGATTTACGCCACCTGTTCGATGCTGCGCGAAGAGAACGAGGCGCAAATAGAATGGTTTCTGCAAAGCCATGCCGAATTTTCGGCCCTTGCGGATAAAAGCCTTCGCCTGTCCCCGGCAAAAAATGCAACCGACGGCTTTTTCGCGGCGGTATTGCCAAAAAAATAAACGCCTTGATATCCCAGACAAGAATTCGTATCCTTAAAAGACAAAATAGAGGAAAAGAATGTCTGAAGATTTATGCGCCAGTCCGCCATGCTTGATAACCCTGCCTATGGTGCAGGATCAAAATCCATACAAGGAATTATTTTCCCGTGGCGCTATTTTTTGGCGGCAGAATTTTACAATTTCTATTTACAACGGGATCTAGCGCAATCGGTCAATTATCGGCGCGCCCATGGGTGGCCAGACAAGCGCAAGAAATTCATTTTGCAAAGCCGGTATTATGCGGCGATCTTGTTTATGGTTATGGATGTATCGCTGAACAAACAGAGAATTCCTTTTTGGTGTGGGCGGAATTATGGGTTCATCGTAACGGCATAGGATTAGACAGACGCGACCCTTCCGGCTTACAAGAAGTAGAAAAAGTAGCTTCGGGAATCATTCTTTACAGGCAATGGAAACCTGAAACGGATTTATCCATATTGCCTGAACCGGTTGCGGCACTTGCAGGCGAGATCGATGCAAGCTGGCTGCCGACGATTCGTAATGTTGCTCCCTCATCAGAAATATCCAGCAGCGGGTTCGTGCGCGCCGGATGGCAGATGTCGCAAAGCGACCTGGCTTGCGCGGCTCATGCTTACCGGCTGATTGAAGATACTTCTGCCATTGTCGTGACGGGAAATATTCCGGTTATGCATTTCCAGCAGCCTATTATGCCGGGCAACGACGTTGCTATTTATACGCAAATCGAAACAACAGGCCGTAAATCGATTGATCTGTCCGTGCAAATCAGATCAATACCGACTCACCGTAATGGAAAAGACGGGTGTTTGCCCCAGGAGGTCATGGCGGCTCAAGGGATTTTCCGCATGATCTGTGTGGACCCAGAAACCAAAAAGCCGGTGGATTTGCCGGAATCGGTGCGCAATATAACCGGGACAGAAATTGGCGATGATCTACGACGAATGCCGTCTTTAACAGCGTTGATGCAGCGAAAGCGGTGTTGATTAATGGGTGTAAATAAGCTATTTTTACGCTTCCAGAAATATAAGAGCATTGCATGCACCACGACAAAATCCTAATTTTAGATTTCGGATCCCAAGTCACCCAGCTGATCGCAAGGCGCGTGCGCGAGGCGGGGGTGTATGCCGAAATAATCCCCTTTAACGCCGATGCCCAGCGGATCAAGGAATACAACCCCAAGGCCGTCATTCTTTCCGGCAGTCCCGCCGGGGTGTATGAAAAAAACGCGCCTTTTGCGCCGCAGATCGTTTTCGATTTGAACGTGCCGATCCTTGGCATTTGTTATGGCGAGCAGACTATCTGTCATCAACTGGGCGGCAAGGTGGAACCTGGCGCGCTGCACACCCGCGAATTCGGACGTGCGCAGTTGAAGGTCGTGGATGATTGCGCGCTGTTTGACGGCGTATGGCAAAAGGGCAAAGCCTATCAAGTTTGGATGAGCCATGGGGACGAAATCACCGCGATCCCTGCGGGTTTCAAGCCGGTCGGCACCAGCGACGGCGCGCCCTTTGCGGCCATCGCCAATGAAAACAAGAAAATTTACGGGCTGCAATTTCATCCCGAGGTTGCGCATACGCCGGACGGCGGAAAATTGCTGCGTAACTTTACCCGCAATATCGCAGGATGCAGCGGCGATTGGACGATGAAAGCTTTCCGCGAAGAAGAAATCGCGAAAATCAGAAAGCAAGTCGGCAAGGGCAGGGTGATTTGCGGTCTTTCCGGCGGCGTCGATTCATCCGTCGCGGCGGTGTTGTTGCACGAGGCGATCGGCGACCAGCTGACCTGCATTTTCGTCGATCACGGGCTGATGCGCGCGGGCGAAGCGGAGCAAGTCGTTTCCATGTTCCGCGGTAAGTATAATATCCCGCTGGTGCATGTCGACGCATCCAAGCAATTTTTGGGCGCGCTTGCGGGCGTGTCCGATCCTGAAACTAAGCGCAAAACCATCGGCAAATTGTTTATCGACGTGTTCGATGCCGAGGCGAAGAAAATAGCCCAAGATACTGAACAAAGCGTCGAATTCCTGGCGCAAGGCACGCTGTACCCCGATGTGATCGAATCGGTGTCTTTCCATGGCGGGCCTTCGGTTACGATCAAATCGCATCACAATGTCGGCGGCTTGCCGGAAAAAATGAATTTGAAACTGGTCGAACCCTTGCGCGAGCTGTTCAAAGACGAAGTGCGCTTGCTGGGCAAGGAACTGGGCCTGCCGCCAGAATTCGTCGAACGGCATCCTTTCCCCGGCCCGGGACTTGCGATCCGCATCCCCGGTGATATCACGCCGGAAAAATTGGAAATTTTACGCCATGCCGACAAGGTTTATTTGGATGAAATCCGCAAGGCTGGCTTGTACAACGAGATCTGGCAAGCTTTTGCGGTGCTGTTGCCCGTCAAGACGGTTGGCGTGATGGGCGACGGGCGCACCTATGATTATGTTTGCGCGATTCGCGCCGTAACCTCTACCGATGGGATGACGGCGGATGTTTACCCCTTTACCACCGAATTCTTATCGCGCGTCGCGACCCGCATTTGCAACGAGGTGCGCGGCATCAACAGGGTGGTTTACGATTACACCAGTAAGCCCCCCGGCACGATCGAATGGGAATAGGGCGCTATCAGGGCGCATAACCCCATTGCTATATTGCGATTTGACTTTTATAAGAACCCAGGCTAATATTGTTTCCTTATAAGAAACTTTATTGCAGGATGGGTTGCTATGAAAATATCTAAATTGAGAGAAACTCTCGCTGGGGCGGGTTGTGAAATTGTGGATACGGGCAAGGCTTTGCGGGTTCGTCACATGGGACAAATCGTTGAAATTAAACATCCCAGGCGGGGCGGAAAGATCGATCCCAACGGACTTCGCACAGTTTTGGGGCGCCTTCGTTTGCGCCAATTGATTCGCCAATAGCAGTAAAATGTCTTTGGGAAGTTTCGATAATTTGAATTGGGTCAAATGCGAAAAACTTGGCCGCAAGACGGATGGCGTGCCGGAAGGATACATAGCTTTCCGCCTGGAATTCTATTCCCCGGAATACAATCCGGCCAAGGATCAAGTTTCCAAAAATTTTTTGACAATACCCTATATTGCGGACGAAAAGCTGCGCCAAGAAGCGAAACAGTCATTTGAAAAAACCTATAAGCACACGGTAACAATTATTGTGCCACAAGACAAAGCCATCGAATTAGAGGGTTTTTTTCAAGAGAACAGAAATCCGGTTAGTAATTTTTCCGCTTTTATTCGGAAATTTGGAGGCTTGCTGCACAGTTTAGGCGATCAGCCGGCATCAAAGACCTTTGCCATCGATGTAGTACAGAACAAACATATTGAAATCATAGAGCATTGTTATCGCGGCGTTTTGCACCGTGATCCTGAAATTGGTCCGGCCTATATTATAAAAACCAACCGCGTTATTTCGGAATATGTTTACTTTCAAGCTTATTCAGTTCCCGAATCGGGAAGATGTTTTTCCAAAGTCATTAAAAAAA
>CAYRVJ010000008.1:9337-21846 GCA_964427785.1 uncultured Alphaproteobacteria bacterium
CGGATGAAATGAAGGCGGCGATGGACGAGAAAATCGCCAAAGAGAGAGCGGCCCATTTGACAAGGGCTTAATGCCTTGTCTCTGCGCTGCGCAATCCCATCATGATTTCTGAAATATTCTTGGATTGCAAAATTCTTTTTTTGCCACGGAATAAAACATAGCGGCCTTTATCCCTGTGCGCATGTTCGAATTTGGCGATGGTATACAAGGGGCGTTCTAGCGGGCTTTGATAAACCGAATAGGCGACAAGGCCATAACGCTGCTCCATCGAAGAATGACGCCATTCGCCGCGCCGCGCTTTTTCGCCGTATAGCCCTAATATTTGATTCAATTCGGCGCGGGTGAAATGCGCCGCGACCTTGCGTTTGCGGTGAGCAACGAAATTGACGATCTTGCGCTCTTCCTTGCCGAACCAGTTTTTCATGGATGTCCCCAAAGCCGATCTCCCCTAGTTTTATTGTGACGCATAATAGTGTTTAAAAAGTTAAAGAAACCTTGCGAAAGGACAGCATTTTACATAAAAACACCATCAGGAACGGGGTGTGGCGGCGTTATTATCCGCTTGATTTATCAGGGGAATGGGCTATGTATTAGGTCGTATTGACACATAAGGAGCTAAAAAAATGGCAGTGGAAACACCGATTTGCGATTTTGGCCAAAAGGCGCCGGATTTCAGCCTGGTTTCTGTCGATGGGAAAAAATACGGGCCAAAGGACGTTGCCGGGAAAAACGGCACGCTGGTGATGTTCATTTGCAATCATTGCCCTTACGTCAAAGCGATCGTGGACCGCCTGGTCGCGGATGTCGCGGAATTGCAAAAACAAGGCATCGGCGTGATCGCGGTGAATTCGAACGATCCCGTAACCTATCCCGAAGATTCGTTTGAAAACATGAAACTGTTCGCCGCCGCGCATAAATTCAACTTTCCTTATGTGGTTGATGAAACCCAAGCGGTCGCGCGCGCTTATGGCGCGGTATGCACGCCGGATTTTTTCGGCTATAACGCCCAGATGGAATTGCAATATCGCGGAAGGCTGGACGCCTCGCGCAAAGAGGCGGCGCCAAACGCCAAGCGCGATCTTTTGGACGCGATGTCGCAAGTGGCGAAAACTGGCAAGGGTCCGGCCGAGCAGATTCCCAGCATGGGCTGTTCGATCAAGTGGAAACAAGAAGCGGCGTAGAAATTAAAAAGGAAAATAAAATGGATTTATTGGACGAAGTAAAAGAAGATCTGCAGCAAGAGCAAATCAAGAAATTTTGGGCGCAATATGGCCGGTATTTCATCGGCTTTATCGCGCTATTGGTCGTCGGCACGGCTGTGAACGCGGGCTATAACCAATACCGCATTTCCCAATCGACCCGGGATGCGACGGCCTATCATGCGGCTTTGGACCTTGCAGAAAGCAAAGACCGCAAAATGGCGCTTGAAAAACTTGCCGCGCTTAGCGACAGCGGCGGGGCAGGATACAAAACGCTCGCGCTTTTTTCCGAAGCTTCGCTGATGCAGCGCCAGGGCGACGGCAAGGGCGCGATGGCCGCTTTCGACCGTCTTTCAAAAAACACATCCATCGATCCGCTTTACCGCGAATTGGCGACGATCTTGCGTGCCACCATCGCGCTGGATGAAAAGGACGCGGATTTTGCCGCGATATCCGCTTCGTTGGAACCTTTGACCGGGGCGGGCAAGCCATGGCGTTTTTCGGCGTTGGAATTGCAGGCCGCCGCGGCGATGGAACAAGGCGACAAGAAAAAGGCCGCTGAAATCTTCCAAAGAATCGCCAGCGACGTCAACACACCGTCCGATATGCGCCAGCGTGCAGACAGGTTTGCAACGGTATTGTCCTTCTAAGTTTCACTTCCCTAATACATAGGCGGGATCAATCGATGAGTATTCGCATACTTGCCCTTGCTGCAATGCTTTTGTCTTTGGCCGCTTGCGGCGGCGAAGACTGGTTCGGTGAGGCGGGGGATCCGGTTCTGCCGGGCAAAAGGCTCGCGGTTTTAATGCAGAACACGCAGCTGCAAGTAGATGGCGCGCTCGCCGAAGAACCCATGCAGCTGCCGCCAGCCATCGCCCATACTTTCTGGCCTATGTCAGGCGGGTTTTCCAGCCATGCGATGCAGCATCTTGGGCTGTCGCGGCAAAGTCTGCGCATGGTGTGGAGTGTAAGCGCAGGATCGGGTAATAGCGGCGACGGATTTCTAACAAGCGCGCCCATTGCCGCTTTGGGCAAGGTTTTTACCATAGACACGGGATCGGTCGTGCGCGCCTTTGATTTGAAAAGTGGGAAAGAATATTGGGAAAGAGATTTAACGCCCGATTACGAAGACGACACGGTCGCAAGCGGCGGCCTTGCAACCGACGGGCAAAGCGTGTTTGCCACCACCGGACATGCGGAACTTTCGGCCTTGGCTTTGAACGACGGGCGGGTTTTGTGGCGTCAGCCGGTATCTAGCCCGATCCGCTCTGCGCCGACCGTCATCGAAGGCAAGGTGATTTTCACGGCAGTCGACAACCGTTTGATGGCGCTGTCGGCAAAACAAGGGCTTTTGACCTGGATGCATGAAGGTTTGAACGAATCGGCGAGCCTTTTGGGCGGCGCAAGCCCGGCGGTGGATTCCGGCGTCGTCGTCGCGGCGTTTTCCAGCGGCGAGCTGCAGGCGTTCCGCCTTGATACCGGACGTTTGCTATGGAGCGAGAGCTTGTCGCGCCTGCGCCGGGGCAGTGCGATGGACAATATCACCACCATCAACGCCTTGCCTGTGATCGTCGAAGGCATCGTATTCGCCATAGGCCATAACGACCGCAGCATGGCGATCGACCTGCAAAACGGCCAGCGTCTTTGGGACATTCCGCTGGGTGGCACGCAAACGCCTTGGATCGCAGGGAAAAATATGTTCGTGATCGGCAATGGCGGCCAGCTGATCGCGCTTGATGCGCTAAGCGGCGGGATAAGGTGGATCACGAATCTGAACATCGACGCGGAGAAATCCTATCGCTTCGCAGGGCCTGTTCTGGCCGGCGAAAAATTATACGTGACGGGAACGAACGAACAATTGATGGCGATATCGCCAAGCGACGGCAAAATCCTAGAGGTTTATGACTTGCCCGGCCCGGCCTCGCTGCCGCCGATCGTGGTCGACAATACGCTGTTGGTTTTAACCGACAATGCCCGGCTTGCGGCTTTTCAATAATTCATTTCTTAAAGGAAGTTCATGGACATTCCAAAAATTCATCCCGGTCAAGGCTCTTGCCAAGAGCAAATCGCCCATTTAAGGGAGCGGTATAAAATAACTTGGGAACAATTGATACGGCGGGATAACGACGCTATCGCCGAAGCTGTGGGCTCGGCGCAGCTTTTTGGATATTTACGGCTTGTGGAAGCATGCGGATTGCAGCAGATGGCGCAAGAAAGCGATAGTACTGTTTTTAAAGACATCAAACCGGATGACATAGATCCAGAATTGCTGAAGCCCAGCATAGAAAAAACAAGCGTAACTATAGATGGGCAAGAAATAGACCGGATGACCTGGCGGAATGCTTTGGTAAGCGGTGCTTTAAGCCGCGCCAATTTTTCTGCATGGGAAAAGCCTCTGGCTGTTCACATTTGGGGCGGGTCGAATACGGCGAGGGATCGGGTCGATTTAAATGAAATCATGCTTCCCGAAGGCTTGACTCCAAAAAGGGATTTGGCCGTCAGATTAAGCAATTACAGTTTTTTTGCCGGGGAAGGTATCTTTGACTTGTTTCCCGAAGTGGAAGAATTGCGCCATGCCGGGCTTGCAAGGATTGGCAATGCGGTGACGCTGGGAGAAAGATCAATCATCAATAGCGCGATCAGGGACAGGGCGCTTGAAACCGGCCGTTCGATTGTCAATAGGGCCTATGCTGGGACCAGTTCCATATGGAACCGCGCCGTTTTGCGGTCATCTTTGGAATGCGCCACAGAAAACGGAACGACAGTCGTCTTGGCGGTTGCTTCCGCTAAACAAGCGATTCAGGATGCCGTAGAGCTGGGGAATAACGCAGGCTATGCAGTTCCGGCAAAGTATGTTTTGCAATCTTGTGCGCGAGCCAATGATATTCTTAATCTTCCATTGGATTTGCCGGTCAATTTCGTTTTTGTAGGAAATGACGAAGATGGCCGTCCTACCCGGGTTATCGGTATCAAATACGCCGATGGCCGTAAAGAAGGCTGGACCGAAGTCAAAGCAGCGCTTGAATCGGCGCGGCAAGAGGCTTTGGCGATGCTGCAACTATTCGATAGCGCAAAGCCGCAAGAGCCAAAGGGGCAGGGCGGAATCGACCCTGCCGGCTTAAAGCGTTATCACGGGGCCAACCAGCGCTAGCGCCTTTCTTTTCGCGCCATTATCCGCTATACCCTGAGCCATGCTTAAAATCGCTCTTATCGGCCGGCCGAATGTCGGCAAATCGACTTTGTTCAACCGCTTGATCGGCAGGCGCAAGGCTATCGTGCATAACAGCCCCGGTGTGACGCGGGATTGGCAGGAATACCCTTGCGACATTTCCGGCCATGCCTGTCATGTGATCGACACCGCCGGATTGGACTATGAAACCAAGGACGATATCGCGCGCGGCATGACGCGCCAATCCGAACAGGCGATCGAACATGCCGATGTGCTGCTTTTTATCATCGACGTCAAAGACGGCGTGACGCCGCGCGACAAGGCCATTTCCCGCCATATCCGCAAATTCGGCAAGACTGTAATGGTGCTGATCAATAAATGCGAAGGCAAATATGACGAGGATGTTTTTTCACAGGCCTGCGCCTTGGGTTTCGATATCGTATTGCCGATATCCGCCGTTCACGGCGACGGGCTGTACGACCTTTATGCGGCGCTGGAGCCGTATTTGAGCGATGCTAAGGACGATTCCGGCAAAAGCGCGGCGGCGGAAAAGCCCGTAAAAATCACCATCGTCGGCAAGCCCAATGCGGGCAAATCCACTTTCATCAATAAAATTCTGGGCAATGAGCGGCTTTTGACCGGGCCGAAACCGGGCATCACCCGCGACACCATCTCCATTCCCTTCCGTTGGAAAAACCGCGATTTGATTTTGTTCGACACGGCGGGCTTACGCAAAAAATCGAAAATCGACGAGGCGGTCGAATCCATGGCCGCGTCCGAAACTATCGAGGCGATCAATATGGCCGAGATCGTCGTGGTTATGCTGGATGTCAGCCAGGGCATCACCAACCAGGATTTGACCATCGCCCATTTCGCGGAAAAAGAAGGCCGGGCTGTCGTGGTCGCGATTAATAAATGGGATTTGATCAAAGACAAAAAGGGCACCGAAAAGGTGGTCAAGCAAGTCATCGCCAAAAGCTTGCCGCAAATGAAGGATGTGGCGACCATCTTCATGGCCGGGGAAAAGGGCGAGGGGTTGGGCGAGCTGATGCGCGCTTGCCTGGATACGCACAAGCTATGGAACACAAGGGTTCCAACGCCAGCCCTTAACAAATGGCTGAATGAGGCGGTTTCGGCGAACCCGCCGCAGATGGTGCAGGGCAGGCGGTTGAAGCTGCGTTATGGAGTACAAATTAAAACGCGGCCTATAGAGGTAGCATTATTTGTAAATAATTATGAATTTACAGATACATATAAAAAATACCTTATCAATAAGATGAGGGATAAATTCAAGCTTCCCGGTGTTCCGATCCGTATCAGCTTGCGCAAAAGCTCCAATCCCTATGCGAACAAGAAAAAAACCGCCGCCAGCGGCAAAAAATAATCTTTTGCGTTTTATCCACCGGAAAACGAAAATAAATCAAATGCTTGTGTTGCCGCTTGGATTTTTGCCCAAGCGGGGGTAAAGTCGCGCCGTGCTTTCAGGATTTCTTCTACCTTCAAAAATCATCAAAAACCATGCCCGTTGAACTCCTCGCTTTTTATCTTTTTGCCGCTGTCGCCGTACTCTCCGGGCTGATGGTCATTTCCGCGCGGCATCCTGTGCATGCGGTGCTTTTCCTGATTTTGGCCTTTTTCAATGCTGCGGGAATTTTCCTTCTGGCTGGGGCCGAGTTTCTAGCCATGATCCTTGTGATTGTCTATGTCGGCGCGGTCGCGGTACTGTTCCTTTTTGTCGTCATGATGCTGGACGTCGATTTCGCCGCGCTG
The DNA here is from genome assembly GCA_964427785.1 of uncultured Alphaproteobacteria bacterium. Classification (GTDB taxonomy): domain Bacteria; phylum Pseudomonadota; class Alphaproteobacteria; order SHNJ01; family SHNJ01; genus CAYRVJ01. The sequence continues at coordinate 15,476 of CAYRVJ010000008.1, forward strand.
AAACAGGGATTCCAAAAATACCTGCCCGTCGGCGGGCTGGTAGGGGGCGTTTTACTGTTAGAGCTTATTGTGGCGGGCCAATTATGGACCAGCTCGGACGCCGCAGCGTTTTCCGGCGCAGTTCCGATGCCGAAAGAAGAGGGAATGCATAACACTCTGGCGCTGGGCAGGATATTATACACCGACTATTTCATCGTATTTCAATTGGCGGGAATGGTGCTTTTGGTCGCGATGATCGGGGCTATCGTTTTGACTTTGCGCGGCAGGCCCGGAGTTAAGCGTCAATCCATAGCTGCACAGGTTTCGCGCCGCCGTGAAGATGTCGTTGCCATCGCAAATGCCGATTTCAACCGGGGTGTCCAATTGCCGCCGGTTTCGCCGGAAGGGGATAAAAGATGATTCCACTCGGGCATTACTTAACCTTGGCCGCAATACTGTTCGCCATCGGCGTTTTCGGCATATTTTTGAACCGCAAGAATGTGATCGTCATTTTGATGTCGGTCGAATTGATTCTGCTTGCGGTCAATATCAATTTCGTCGCGTTTTCCGCGCATTTGCAAGACCTGGCAGGCCAGGTGTTTTCAATGTTTGTTCTCACCGTCGCCGCTGCCGAAGCTGCAATCGGGCTTGCGATCCTGGTTATCTTCTTCCGCAACAAGAACACCATCGCGGTAGAAGACATAAGCGAGTTGCGCGGATGATGCGGGCTCTATAGAAAAGGTTCTAAAATGTATTTTGCCGCCGTCTTTTTGCCGCTGTTGGGATTTCTGATTGCAGGACTGTTTGGCCGTTTGATCGGCGACAGGGGGGCGCAGATGGTTACCACTATCAGCACCGGCCTTGCTGCGGTCTTTTCTGTTCTTATCTTTTTTTCTCTTGATACGCAATTCACACTTACTTTGCCGGTCTCGCAATGGATGCAAAGCGGCAGCCTTATGTTTGAATGGGCGCTGCGTTTCGACCGTCTAAGCGCGGTTATGCTCTGCGTCGTCAACATCGTATCGTTTTTGGTGCACTTATATTCCGTCGGCTATATGAGCCATGACAAGCACATCCCGCGCTTTATGGCATATCTAAGCCTATTCACCTTTTTTATGCTGATGCTGGTGACATCCGACAATTTGGTGCAGCTGTTTTTCGGATGGGAAGGCGTCGGCCTTGCCTCTTATCTTTTGATCGGGTTTTGGTACGAAAAGCCCGAGGCGAACGCGGCGGCAATCAAAGCCTTTGTCGTAAACAGAGTCGGCGATTTCGGGTTCGCTTTGGGCATCTTTACGACGTTCCTTGTTTTTGACACGGTGAATCTTGTTGAAATTTTCGGCGCTGTGGAATCGCATCAGGAAACTTACATCGAATTCTTGGGCATGCCGTTTCACGCATTAACGACTATCGGCGTATTTTTATTTATTGGCGCGATGGGAAAATCGGCGCAGCTGGGGCTGCACACCTGGCTTCCCGACGCGATGGAAGGCCCAACGCCGGTTTCTGCCCTGATCCACGCCGCAACCATGGTCACCGCTGGGGTGTTTCTGGTCGCGCGCATGTCGCCGATCTATGAATACGCGCCCGATGCTTTGGCTTTGATTACCATCGTCGGCGCTGCGACCGCGTTCTTTGCGGCGACGATCGGGCTTGTGCAGAACGACATCAAGCGCATCATCGCCTATTCCACCTGCAGCCAGCTTGGCTATATGTTTTTCGCCTGCGGCGTTTCCGCCTATGCGGCGGGGATTTTTCACCTGACCACCCACGCGTTTTTCAAGGCGCTTTTGTTCCTTGGCGCAGGCTCCGTCATCCACGCGATGAGCGGTGAGCAGGATATCCGCAAATTCGGCGGCATTTGGCGCCTGATCCCCGTAACCTATGGCGTGATGTGGATCGGAAGCCTGGCGCTTGCCGGCGTTCCGCCTTTTGCCGGATTCTTTTCCAAGGACATCGTGCTAGAGGCTGCCTATGCCTCGGACGCGCCCTTTGCTCATTTGGCGTTCTGGCTGGGCATTGCCGCCGCATTTTGCACCGCGTTTTATTCTTGGCGCCTTTTGATACTGACATTCCACGGCAAGCCGCGCGCGGACAAAGAAACCATGGATCATGTGCATGAATCGCCTTGGGTGATGTTGATTCCGCTGTGCGTTTTGGCCGTTGGCGCGGTTTTAGCGGGGTATTTGCTGCAACCTTATTTCACCGGGCATCATTTTCAGGAGTTCTGGGGAGATGCCTTCTCCTCGCCGACACAAATCGCGATTCTCGATGCGGCGCATCACGTGCCCGCCTGGGTCAAAATGCTGCCTTTGGTCGCGGGGCTTGGCGGAATTATCGCCGCCTATGCGTTGTATATGTGGACGGCGGGGATTCCACAACGTGTCGCCGCTGCAATGCCGGGGCTTTACCGCTTTCTGCTGAATAAATGGTATTTCGACGAATTGTATGACCGTATCTTCGTGCGCCCCGCTTTGCGGGTCGGACGGTTTTTGTGGCAGCGTGGCGACGGCTGGGTGATCGATCGGCTTGGCCCGGACGGCATCGCCTATGTCTCGCAGCTTTGCTCGAAAAGGCTAGGCGTATTGCAAAGCGGATTTTTATACCACTACGCCTTTGCCATGGTGGCGGGCGTGATGGTTTTGATCGGCTGGTTTGTCTTTACCTATTGGTGGAAATAAGGAACATTTGATGCTGGATTTGCCGATTTTATCGACGCTGATTTTCCTGCCGCTTTTGGGCGCGGCCTTGATTATGCTTTTGCGCGGCAGCGACGAGCAAGTCGCGAAAAACGCCCGTTTCACGGCGCTTTGGACGTCGCTTTTGACATTGGGGCTTTCGGTATGGATGTGCTGGCAGTTTTACCCGGGCGCGGAATTTCAATTCGTTGAAAAGCGTATTTGGATCGAGGCGCTGGGGCTTGAATATCATGTCGGCATAGACGGCATATCGCTGTTTTTCGTGCTGCTGTCGGCGTTTTTGACCGTGGTGTGCATTTTGTCCAGCTGGTATTCCGTCGAATCCAGGGTGCGCGAATATATGATCGCATTTCTGGTATTGGAAACCATGATGATCGGAATGTTCTGCGCGCTGGATATGGTTCTGTTCTATCTGTTTTTCGAAGGCGTTTTGATTCCGATGTTCATCATCATCGGTGTATGGGGCGGCCCGCGCCGGGTTTACGCTTCGTTCAAATTCTTTTTATATACGCTTTTGGGATCGGTTTTGATGCTGGTGGCCATGGTCACGATGTATAAAATCGCGGGCACGACCAATATCGACTATCTTTCGGATCACGTCTTTTACGAATGGATTCAATATTGGCTGTTCCTGGCGTTTTTTGCCTCTTTCGCGGTCAAGGTTCCAATGTGGCCGGTGCATACCTGGCTTCCTGACGCGCACGTAGAGGCGCCGACGGCCGGCTCCGTGATTCTTGCTGGCGTTCTTTTGAAAATGGGCGGCTATGGATTTTTGCGTTTTTCCGTTCCCATGTTCCCCGACGCGACCGCTTATTTCGCGCCGATGATTTTCGCGCTTAGCGTGATCGCTGTGATCTATACGTCCCTGGTAGCGCTGGCGCAGCAGGATATGAAAAAACTGATTGCCTATTCTTCGGTCGCGCATATGGGGTTCGTTACGATCGGCATTTTTGCGCTGAATATTCAGTCGGTGCAGGGGGCGATTATCCAAATGCTCAGCCACGGGCTGGTTTCGGCGGCTTTGTTCTTGTGCGTCGGCGTGGTGTATGACCGGGTGCATTCGCGCGAAATCAGCAGCTATGGCGGGCTGGTGTCGCGCATGCCTTTATACGCGACGGTATTTTTGCTGTTCCTTCTGGCATCGATCGGCTTGCCGGGAACCAGCGGCTTTGTCGGCGAGTTTTTGATTTTGACCGGCGCCTATAAGGCGAGCATGCTGACGACGGCGCTGGCGGCGACCGGCTTGGTTCTGGGCGCGGCCTATAGTTTGTGGCTGTACCGCCGTGTTGTGCTTGGCCCATTGGAAAAGCCGTCCTTGAAGTTTATAAAGGATTTGCGCTGGAACGAAATTGCCGTGTTCGTGCCGACGCTGTTTCTGGTTTTCTGGATGGGCATATACCCGCAAAGTTTTCTAAGCCCGATGGCGAATTCGGTCGAAAAAATGCTCGGCAGATTCGATTACAAGCTTGGCCAGGGTACTGCTGAATATATAGAAGGCGCGTATGACGGCACGAGCTTGAAAATTGAAAATAAATCCACCCTTTGACCTGGATGCGTTATGAAAAACTGGCCGGAATTGTTCGATTTTAAGATGATGATGCCTGAATGGGTCTTGGCGTTCTTTATTGTCCTGACTTTGATTTGGGGCGCGTTCGACCGCCGCAATTCTTATCTTTCTTCGGCGGTGTTGGCGGCTTCCGGTTTTATTTGCGTTTTTTGCGCTTTAATCGGGCTCGACAGCTATTTATCTGAGCTTTCCACGGAACACGGCAGATACGCGGTTTTAGGCTTTGGCAATCTTTTGCGTGTCGATGCGCTGGCGATCATATTCAAAAGCCTTGTGGCTCTGGGCGGCGTTTTGGGCGTGGTATTGAGCTATCGTTATTTCGATCAAGACGAGGACAAGCGCTATGAATTGTTCGTTTTGATGCAGACGGCGGTTCTGGGCATGATGGTGATGATATCGGCCAATAATTTCCTGACGCTATACATGGGATTGGAATTGCAAAGCCTAAGCCTTTATGTGCTTGCCGCTTTTGCGCGCGACAAAGCGGAATCGAACGAGGCGGGGTTGAAATATTTTATCCTTGGGGCCTTGTCCTCGGGACTTATGCTGTTCGGCATTTCGCTTATTTATGGGTTCACGGGAACATTGGATTTCAACAAAATAACCGCCGCCTTGCATGGCTTTAAGATCGAACAAAATCTTGGTTTTGTCACGGGCGTTGTCATGCTTTTGTCCGGGCTTGCCTTTAAGATATCGGCGGTTCCCTTCCATATGTGGACGCCGGACGTCTATCAAGGTGCGCCGACCCCGGTGACAGCCTTTTTTGCGTTGGCGCCCAAGGTGGCGGCGGTGGCATTGTTCGTCCGCCTTGTCGCGACGCCTTTTGCGGGGCATCCGGAATTGTGGCGCGATGTCTTGTGTTTTCTTGCCGCCTTATCCATGCTGCTTGGGGCATTTGCCGCGCTGCGCCAGACCGATTTGAAACGCCTGATGGCGTTCAGCTCTATCGGGCATATCGGCTTTATCTTGATGGGGATTGTGTCTTTGGGCAGCGAGGGCGTACGCGCGCTGACCGCTTATATCCTGATCTATTTCGTTATGACCGCAGGCGTTTTCGCCTGCATCTTGGCCCTGCGCCGCGACGGCAAAGAGGCCAGCAAAATTTCCGACCTTGGCGGGCTGTCGAAAACCCATCCGGCCTTGGCGCTATGCTTTATGCTGATTATGTTTTCGATGGCTGGCATCCCGCCGCTTGCGGGATTCTTTGCCAAATATTATGTGATTATGGCGGCGGTAGGCAGCAATTTGACTTGGCTTGCGGTTATTGCCGTGCTTAGCAGCGTGGTCGCCGCCTATTACTATGTCAATATCATCAAGATCATGTATTTCGAGGATGCCAAGCAGCCGCTGGACCTTGCCCTTGCGCCGGAGCTAAGAGGGCTTGCCATGGTATCCGCCGCGATGCTGTGTCTATTCGTCGCTTGGCCGGATTCGGTGATGAATTGGGCCGCGCGAGCCGCGAACATGATTTATGCCTATCAATAAAGCGACTGACCCCATTTCCCTGATTTCCTTCGGCGAGGTTGATTCGACGCAAGAACAGGCGAAACGCCTGCTTGCGCAAGGAAAGCCGGCGCCGTTTCTTGTTTTGGCGGAAAGCCAAACCCGGGGCCGGGGCAGGCTGGGTCGAAGCTGGACTTCGCCCAAGGGCAATCTGTATTGTACTATTGCAATGCCGTGCCGCGCCAAGCCGCTTGCTGCGCTGACATATGCGGTTGCTCTTGCGTTATATGATTGCGTTGTTCAGTGCGGCGTCGATCCCGCCATCTTGGCGTTAAAATGGCCGAACGATGTTTTGCTGGATGAAAAAAAGATCGCCGGGATTTTGATCGAAAACATAAGCCAGGATGCGCAAGGCGTTCTGTTGTTGATAGGCGTCGGCGTTAACCTGCGCTTTATGCCCACAGAAGCGCGCTGGCCGCCCGCTAAACTGGATGATTACACGGCAACCATTCCGTCACCGGAATTTTTGGCGCAAGACCTGGCTGGGCGGATAAGTGAGTATGTAAAAGCTCTAGAAGATCATGGATTTGGGCCGTTGCGCGGGCTTTGGCTGCGGCGCGCGTACCGCCTGGGCCAGGAAATCGGGGTTTCCGGCGATGAGCAGGAGCCGCAAAAGCGCGGCG
>CAYRVJ010000009.1:0-20772 GCA_964427785.1 uncultured Alphaproteobacteria bacterium
GCAAGCCAAAGCGACAATTTGATTTGGGTAAAAAACGCCTCGGTCAGGCCGGTGAAAATAAATCTTGGGCTTTCATGCCCTTTTGCCAGCATGGCTTCATACAAAGGTTCTGCAAGAAAATCATACACTTGTGCGGCATAATGAAAGCTAAATAGGAAGGCCAGGAAAAACCCCGCTATCACCATCAACAGGCGCGAACGCAGCTCGATGAAATGCTGCATAAAAGGCATGGGCTTATCTGCGGAGGGATTTTCGGCTGATTCTTGTTCCATTTAACCCCCTACGCCCCCTGTCCTGGATCGGTGGCTTTAGGCTGGCTTTGCGCGATTTCTTCCATCGCCTCTCGGTACTGCTTTTCTACATCCGCCGGAATATCGTGAATGCCCATTTTCTCGAGCTCTTGGCGCATTTCCCGCATTTCCTCGGCATCGACCACATCGTCTATCTGGCGGCGGAAATCGCGCAGCATGGATTTAAAGGCGCGCAAGTAACGCGCCGCGCTGCGCATCACTTGCGGCATTTCTTTTGGCCCTATCACCACCACCGCGATTACGGCAATTAGCAGAATTTCGGTCCAGCTGATATCGAACATAAAAAATTATTCTTTGGGAATTTGCTTGTTGTCGCCGTCGTCCTTGCCGTCGTGCATTTCCTTTTTAAAGCTTTTGATGCCACGGGCGACGTCGCCCATCAGGCGCGGCAATTTGCCTGCCCCGAACAACAACAGCACCACCAGCAAAACCACAAGCCAGTGCATGATACTGAAAGAACCCATAACAACCTCGCGTATGAATGAAAAAAATAAGAACCTTTATTATAGGCCAACAAAGGTTAATTTTGCCAAAAAACGCGGCATTGACGCTAAATTAGCGGCAAATAGCGGTTTTATGGCCAGGAATTAGAGCTCTTCTTCGGTTTCCGCAGGCTCGGGCATAACCGCGCCATCGCCCGGCTTGATCGGATTCAACTGCGATAAAAATTCCGCCGAGCGCTTTTTGTCCAAAAGCCCCAAGGCCTGCAATTCGTCGAATCCAGGCAAATCGGCAAGACCGGAAATGCCGAAGTGTTGCAAGAACGCGTCGGTGCTGACCCAGGTGACGGGACGGCCCGGCGTTTCGCGCCTGCGGCCCGGCCTGACCCAACCCGCTTCCAGCAGCAGATCCAGCGTCCCTTGGCTGACCGAAACGCCGCGAATTTCTTCGATCTCGGCGCGCGTCACCGGCTGGTGATAGGCGATGATCGCCAAAGTTTCGATCGTGGCGCGGGTCAATTTGCGCGGCGTGACTTTGTCTTTTCGCAAGTACGGCGCCAAATCGGCAGAAGTAAGAAACGCCCACTTGCCCGCCGTTTCAACCAGATGAAAGCCGCGATTGGCAAAACTGTCCTGCAATTCTTTCAGCATCGCCATGACATCGGCGTCTTCGGGGAAAAAACTTTGCAGCTCGGCGATTGAAAGCGGGCGGTCGCTTGCGAATAGCAAAGCTTCCAGCAAGCGGGGGTGATCCAAACGCTCCAGCACCGGCGTTGCGTCCTCCTCATTCGTATCTTGGCCGGATGGCGCATCCGCATCCAAAGATTCGGCATCAATATCCGGCTCGGCGTCGCCATCTATGATAATAGGCATGGCGCCAATTTCGGTTTGATCTTCTTGCAAGGCGGCTTGCCTTTTATTCCGGGCTGGTTTCGTCATTGCTTTTCTTTCTTATGTAAATGGGGCCAAAAGATTGCATTTGCCGGATCTGCACTTCGCCGATCTTGGCAAGTTCCAAACTTGCGGAAAGCGTGGCGGCAAGCCTTGATCTTCCCGCAACGCCATGGAATTCCCAGCCGTCGGGCAAAAAGCTTATCAAAGATTCCCAATGCGGAACCTTGCCGACGCGCTCGCGCAGGCGTAAAAGCGCCGCCTCGATGGTGTCCAGCGAATCCGGGTCGATGGTGTATTGCCGCGCCTTGGTGCGTTGCTTGAAATCGCCATAAGCGGACAGGAAATCGTACAGCGTCACGTCATAACGCGGATGATGGAACACTTTGATACCGGTCGCCATACCGTTCGGGAAAACGTCGATCCCAAGGCGCGCGCGGGACAATAATTTCTGCCCCGCCTCTTGCATCGCCGAAAGCCGCTGCAACTGCCATTGCAACAATTGCGACATTTGTTCGGGCGAAGGTTCTTCTTCCTTGGGCGGTTCGGGCAAAAGCAGACGCGACTTCAAATAGGCGAGCCAAGCGGCCATGACCAGATAATCGGCGGCGATTTCCAAATTCTGATTTTTTAAAACCGCGATAAAGGCGAGGTATTGGTCGGCAAGCTTGACCACCGAAATCTGCGCCAAATCGACTTTCTGGTCGCGCGCCAGCGCAAGCAGCGCGTCGAGCGGCCCTTCATAGCTGCCCAAATCGACATGCAAATGGTACTCCCCAGCGCCGTTTTGATTGGCGAGCGGATTGTCGTCGAAAAAATTTTCTTTACCTGTCTCTGTCACGCGAATACTCCGGCAAAGGCCAGCACGAATTTTAGCAAAAAAGAAACCCCATATCCAATAAATCCGCCGATAATATCCAGATTCATCCCCAGTTTTTCGCCCAAATACGGCAGCAGCAAAATGCCGACCAGAATCAAAAGCCCGTATCTTTCCAAGCGGGCATAAGGAATTGCCCATTTCAGCGGCAAAATCCCCGTCACGATCCGCCCGCCGTCCAAGGGCGGCAGCGGGAACATATTGAACACCGCAAGCGCCAGATTCACGATCACCGAATTGGTCAAATTCGCCTCTATGATTCCGGCATAGGGCGCGTCCAGGAATGCGACGCTATGCAAAAAAATGGCGGAAAAAATCGCCAGAAAAACATTTATCGCAGGCCCCGCCAGGGCCACCCAAACCATATCCCGGCGCGGGCGGCGCAGACGGCTGAAATTCACCGGCACCGGCTTTGCGAAACCGAACAAAAACGGAGCCCGCATTAAAAACAGCATCAAGGGCAAAATAATCGTTCCGAATAAATGCACATGGCGCAAAGGATTGATGCTGACCCGGCCCAGCCGCTTTGCGGTGTCGTCGCCCAAAATCCAGGCGACATAGCCATGCGCCGCCTCGTGCAGGCATATCGCCAGCACCACCGGAACGGCCCAGTGCAGCAGAACCACGCCGAAGGTTGCTAGATCAGGCATCGTTATGCCACCTTTTTCGCTTGGCGCATGAATTGCAAGGCATAATCCAAACGCTTGCGGCTGCTTTCACGCAAATCCTTTGGCGAACGCTCGACCGCTTGTTTCATTTCGGCAAGGCTGCCGTTGCAATACAAAACCAAATCGCATCCCGCCGCCAGGCAATCGCGGGCGATGTCGGCGGGATCGCCTTGCAGCGCCTTCATGCCGATATCGTCGCTCATCAAAAGTCCTTTGAACCCTATGTCTTCGCGGATGGTTTCTTGAATGACTTTCGCAGAAGCGGTGGCGCATTGCGCGGCGTCAATCGCGGTATATTTCACATGCGCGGTCATGGCGAAGGGCGCGTCGCGCAAAATGCGGAACGGCAAAAAATCGCTTTTGCGCAATTCTTCAAGGCCGGTGCCTACCATCGGCAATTCCGTGTGGCTGTCGGCGAACGCCCTGCCATGACCGGGAATATGTTTTATAACCGGATAAACGCCCTGGCTGAGCAAGCCGCCCATAGCCGCCTTTGCAAGCTCGGCCACCGTTTCCGCCGCATAGCCGAAAGCGCGGTTGCCGATCACGTCATGCGCGCCCTTAACCGGAACGTCGCAAACAGGCGCGCAATCGACATTGATGCCAAGATCGAACAGCATTTTTCCGATCGCGGCGTAATTGTCGAAACAGGCTTTCTTGGCGGATTCCGCGTTGCTTTGATACTGCATGCCGAAATCGGCGGCTGGCGGATATTCCGCGACCAAAGGCGGGCGCAGCCGCGCAACCTTGCCGCCCTCTTGGTCGATCAAAACGAAAAGATCGGGATTGCCGCACGCTTTTTTTGCGTCCTCGACCAGTTTTTTTACCTGATCCAAAGATTGGACATTGCGCGCGAAAAGGATCACGCCAAAAGGTTTCGTTTCGGCAAGAAAATCCGCCTCCTCGTCCGACATCTGCGTTGATTGCAAGCCTAAAATAAACGGTGCGATTTTATCCATATCCCATCCTATTCTGAAACTATGATGCAGCCTTGCCCTTGCGATTTGAATTTTTCGCAAGCATTTCCTGCGGCATCCCGCGTCGCATAGCCTTCGACCTGCACGCGGTAAAATACGCCTTTTTTGGGAATATCGGCCTTCTTGACCGAAACGCTATAGCCTTCGACCAGGGCGGAATATTTTTTCTTGAAATTGGCGGCGGCTTGGTCTGCCTTGGATTTTTCCGGCAAAGATGCCAGTTGAATTTTATAAAGCCCTTTGGCGGACGCCGCTTTTTGCGCTGGCTTGTCGGCGTCTTTCTGCGTCAAAGCGGCCAGCTTTGTTGACTTATTTTCCGGTTTTTTCGCCTGCTCCGATTGGATTTCCGGTGTCGGACGCACGGCGACTTCTTGTTCCAAAGGCTGTTCCGGCATAATCAGCGGCTCGATTTTCGTTTCGGCGCTTTGCTGCAATTCCAAGCTCGCTTCCGGCGTTTGCGTTTGTTCGGCAAGATTCGCGGCCTCGCCGATCATCGGTTGTTCTTGCGGCGGCATCAATCTTTCCGTGACCCTATCGGTGTCCACGCCCGCCAATTCGCCATAAACCAGCTTGTCTTGATTCGGAATTTCCATGCCGCCCGGATTGTCGGGGCGGGTTTTGAACGGGTCGGATTCGGCCTGAATGACGGGAACGGCGTCGCCGCCGCCGGCCGATTGACCTTGCTGAAAAGCATACCAGACCGTGGCTGCAAATCCGGCCAAAATCATAAGCGCCAGCAATTTCAACTTACGGCGGCGTGGGCGGTCTTCATAACCAATACGATCGTCGGGGTGCGGGCGGAAATCGTCATTCATCGTGCATCTCCTTTAATGGGGTAACGCCAAAAATGCCAAGGCCGCAAGAGATCACATTCGCGGCGCATTGAATCATCGCAAGGCGGGCAAAGGTCAATTCTTTTTCGCCTTCGATCAGAAAGCGCAAGGTAGCATGATCGCGCCCTTTATTCCATAGTGCATGAAAACGCCCGGCAAGCTCCTGTAGATAAAAACACAAACGGTGCGGCTCATGCGACAAGGCAGCAGCCTCGACATGGCGCGGCCATGTCGCCATGAATTTGATCAAATCCAGCTCGGCCTCGTCGCGCAGCAGGCTCATATCGGCCATTTGCAATTTTTCTGCTCGGATCGCGTCCGCGCCGAACATTTCTGCGGCGTGACGCAAGACCGAACAAATTCTGGCATGGGCGTATTGCACATAAAACACCGGATTGTCCTTGGATTGCTCCAAAGCCTTGCTTAGGTCGAATTCGAACGCCACGTCGTTTTTGCGCGTCATGATGATAAAACGGAATACGTCTTTGCCTACCTCGTCGACAACATCGCGCAGCGTGACGAAAGTCCCGGCGCGTTTCGACATGCGCATCGGCTGGCCGTCTTTTAAAATCGAAATCATCTGCATCAGCTTGACGTCCAACACCGCCTCGCCGTCGCTGATGGCTTTGACCGCGGCAGAAATTCTTTTGACATAGCCGCCATGATCCGCGCCCAGGCAATTGATCAAAACCTTGGCGCCACGACGGTATTTATCCAGATGATAGGCGATGTCGTTGGCAAAATAGGTGTTGCTGCCGTCCGATTTTTGCAAAGGCCGGTCGATCTCGTCGCCGAAATCGGTGGCTTTGAAAAGCGTTTGCGGGCGCTCCTCCCAATCGTCGGGCTTTTTGCCCTTGGGCGGCTCCAAAACGCCAGTGTAAATCAGCCCCTTGCTTTTTAGATAATCAATCGCCTTTTCCACCGCGCCGGATTTCAAAAGCGCATGCTCGGATGAAAATACGCCGTGCCGCACGCCAAGCGCCGCCAAATCCTCTTTGATCCAAGCCAGAATATGATCGACTGCGAATTGGCGCAAAGGTTCAAGATATTCGGATTCTGCAACCCCGATCCATTTTTTTCCGTCACGCGCCGCCAATGCTTTGGCGACATCGGTCAAATATTCGCCGGGATAAAGCCCGGGCGGGATTTCGCCGATGCTTTCGCCGAATTGTTCGCGGTACCGTAGATGCAGCGAGCGCGCCAGTTTTTCCACCTGCGCGCCGGCGTCATTGATGTAATATTCGCGGATAACTTTAAATCCCGTGCTTTCCAAAAGTCCCGCCAGCGCGTCGCCGAATACCGCCCCGCGCCCATGGCCGACATGCATCGGCCCGGTTGGATTCGCCGACACGAATTCAACATTGACGCATTCGCCTTTGCCGATATTGTCGAGGCCGTATTGCGTGCCCGCGCCAAAAATATCCGCAAGATGTTTGTGCCAGACACGATCTTGAAAACTAAGATTGACAAAACCAGGAGCAACAGCATTTACCTCACGAATCACTAATTTTGATTGTTTTCTCCAATGCCCTGCTATCATTTCTGCCAATTGTGTTGGCGCTAAGCCCACTTGCTTGGCAAGCACCATTGCAGCATTTGTTGACATATCGCCATGTTTAGGATCGCGCGGCGGCTCCATCGTAATCTTGCTTGTATCTAATTCTGGCCAGTCCATTTCGCAGCGTAAATCTTCTATAACTTGCTCTGTTAGTTTTTTGTATTCTTTAAAAATATTCATAATTGCTATATCCTATAAACTATTTATTTCTCTACGGTCCTCAATCAGTAACGGGCTTCAGCTAGCTCATGGTGAGCTTGTCGAACCATGGGCTGAGAATGCGGTGTTTGCAGCCCATCCTTCGACAAGCTCAGGATGAGCCGATGATTAACTCCTTGCATATAAATCAAACAGCCTTTTATGTTCTTCCAGTGCATAGCGGTCGGTCATCCCGGCGATGTAATCGGCTATCAACCGCGCCCGCCCCTGCTCTTTCATGGCGCTGGCAAGATCGTGCCACGGGCCGGGCAGACATTCCGGCTCGGTCATGAACATGCGGAACAGATCCTTGACCACGCGCCGCGCCTTGCTGGTCATGCGGTTGACGCGGTAATGGCGATACATATGCGTCATTAGAAATTCTTTTAGCTCCGTCAAATCGTCTTTCATGGATTTGGAAAAAGCGATCACCGGCGATTTCGCTTTGCGAATATCGTCCGCTGTCTGCGGATTTAATTTCTTTAGCCTGCTTGCGGACTCTTTCAGCAAATCCTGCACCATCAATCCGATCAGATCACGTATAACTTCTTGGATCAGGATTTCTTGCGCGATTTTTCTATGACGCGATCTTATTTTTGCCAGCGACTTTTTGACCATGCCGACCGATGCTATATCGTCAAGACTGAACAGATTGGCGCGCAAGCCGTCGTCGATATCGTGATTGCTATAGGCGATGTCGTCGGACAAAGCCGCGATCTGCGCCTCGGCGCTTGGGAAGGTCGTCAAATCCAAATCATTCTTTTTATTATAGGCGGCAAGCGTCGCGGGCAGCGCCTTGCCCTTTAACGGCCCGTTATGTTTCACCAGCCCTTCCAAAGTTTCCCAGGTCAGGTTCAGCCCGTCGAACGCCGCATAGCGTTTTTCGATCTGCGTCAAAACCCGTAAAGCCTGGTCGTTATGGTCAAACCCGCCGTAATCGCGCATCATATCGTGCAAAGCGTCCTCGCCGGCATGGCCGAACGGCGTGTGTCCCAAATCATGCGCCAATGCAACCGCCTCGGCCAAATCCTCGTTCAAGCCCAAAGCCCGGCTTATGGTTCGGGCGATTTGCGCGACTTCCAGCGAATGGGTCAGCCGCGTTCTATAATAATCGCCTTCGTGGTTGACGAAAACCTGGGTCTTGTATTCCAGCTTACGGAAGGCGCCAGAATGGATAATGCGGTCGCGGTCGCGCTGAAACTCGCTGCGGTTGGCGGGCTTGGGTTCCTTGATAAGGCGGCCTTTTAGGCTTTGCTGGCAGGCATAAGATTGCATTTCAGAACATTTTTCCTTGAAAAAGCAAAGGTAGAGGGATTTTAAGCCCCTGACAAGTTGTAATATTTACCATTTATCTTATATACTGAAGCTATGGAACAGCAAGTCACCCTTACCGAAAACGCCGCGAAACGCATCGCCGAAATGCGCCAAAAGGAAAGCAAGCCGCAATTGATGCTGCGCCTGCGCGTCGATGCGGGCGGCTGTTCCGGTTTTTCCTATGTGTTCGATTTTGACGATCAAAAGCAGCCCGACGACATGCTGTTTGAACATAACGGCGCGGGTATTCTTGTCGATCCCGTCTCTTTGGAATTGCTAAAAGGCGCGACCGTCGATTATGTCGAAGAGCTGGTCGGATCCTATTTCCAAGTCAAAAACCCCAATGCGCAATCGGGCTGCGGTTGCGGCGTCAGCTTTAGTGTGTAGTGTAAAGTGTTCAGTGTTTAGGGTTCAGGGACAATATGACTTCCCAAAAAGGTTATAAAAATTTAATTGCTTGGCAAAAGTCGGTAGATTTTATTTCCCAAGTATATGAAACCACCAAACTTTACCCTAAAGAAGAACTTTATGGTTTAACCAACCAAATCCGCAGGTCTGCCGTTTCAATCGCAGCCAATCTAGCCGAAGGTTACGGACGATCATCTCGCAAGGAATACATTAACTTTATTTCTATTGCGATTGGATCGGCGACAGAACTTGAAACTTTATTGATTATATCGAAAAAACTAAATTTTATTGAATCTGATAACTATTATCTTCTAGAAAATAATCTTCAAGAGATATTAAAAATATTATTTAAATTGCGCTCCAGTTTAAAATCTAAAATTACCTAGGCTTTCCCCTAAACACTAGACACTGAACACTAGACACTAAATGCTTATGAAAATTGCAGCGTGGAACGTCAACTCGGTCAAATCGCGCTTGCAACATTTGACCAAATGGCTGCACGAAAATCAGCCCGACATCCTTATGCTGCAAGAACTGAAATGCGAAGAGCAAGCTTTCCCCCAGCTCGAAGTCAGCGGGCTTGGCTATAGCTGTTATATCGCAGGGCAGAAAACCTATAACGGCGTTGCGATCTTGTCAAAAAATCCGCTGAATGTGACCGCAAAACGCCTGCCGGGAGACGATGCGGACGAGCAAGCGCGGTACATAGAGGCGGAAACCCAAGATAAAAAATGGCGCTTCGCGTCGGTTTACGTGCCGAACGGGCAAGACCCGCAATCGGACAAATACGGATATAAATTGAATTTTCTAAAACGGCTCGATGCCCATATGAAAACTGTTTTGCGCTCCGAACAAAAATTTGTCATCGGCGGCGATTTCAACGTGGCGTTTCAGGACATCGACGTGTTCGATCCTAAAATCATAAAAGATCAAATCCTGTTCACCGTGCCGGAACGCCAGGCGATGTATCAATTCCTGCATTTGGGATTCACCGATTGTTTCCGCGCGCTGCACCCGGATGCCCATGAATTCAGCTGGTGGGATTATCGGGGCATGGGGTTCGAGCGCAATTTGGGCCTGCGGATCGATTACCTGTTCGCCTCGCCCCAAGCGGCGGATTTGGTGAAATCAGCCTCCATCGACAAAAACCCGCGCGGCTGGGACAAAGCGTCCGACCACGCGCCGGTTGTGGCCGAATTTAGCCAATCTCTTTAATACCTTATAATAAACTTGCATCTTAAAGAATATTTTGTATCTTGTTACAAGATAAACAACAACGGCGCAGGGTATGATTGAAGCATCAAATCAAGAAAAATATTATAAAGATGTAGTTTTGCCTCTTTTCCAGCAAAAAAGGTTTGAGGAGGCATATGCAATCATTGTTTCCCAGCACGAACAAGCTCCAAAAGATCCCTTTTGGGCTTTTTATTTTTTTAGCATACGTATCAAAGATTCTCCTGAAACTCTGGATCAAGCGGTAGATTTTCTAGTAGATTTTCTAAAAGACGCTTTAGCCGCCGCAAATAGCCCTGATAGAACACAGGGCAAATCGCCGCTGACGCCCTATCATGAGAAAATTATAATGCTGGTTTCCCCTGTGCTAGAAAAGACAGGACGGATAAATGACGCGATTGAGCTGCATTCTCTTTGGCACAAGATAGACCCCCGAAAATCGGAAATCCTAACGCGCTTTCATAAATTGTGCAGGTCCGCGTTCAACTGGCCGATGCTGCTAATCAGCAGCATCGGGTTGTTAAAAGCCGAATCGAAGCCGCCATTCAACCCGCGTCTCTTAATGGATATAGTCAATGCGGCTTTGGAACTCGGCAAAGACGATGTCATACAAAAATTTATCGACAATGGCTATTTTGAAGGGCAGGAACCGTCATTTTATGCAAACGCGGCGCAGCGCTGCTATCCTTATCATAACAAACCCGAAATGGCCTTGGAATTCTGTGAAATCGGGCTTGCAAAATACCCAAGAGGCAGCAGCATAAAATCTGCAGGATTGTTGGCATCCTTGAAACTAGGAAAACTTGATAAAGCCGCCGCCTATCTCGCAGACTGCCAACTTGACCGAATGAATGATTCCGTGATGGTCGGCATTGGGTGTTTGCTGGCTCATAACAAAAGGCGCATTCGCACTCCGGCGCTCGCTCCCATGATTCAGGAAATTATGGAGCGCGCCCTTACCATTTCATTGGAAAGACAACGGCGACAAAACAAGCCCCAAGACACCGCAAGGATCATAATGCTGCTTAGATCCAAAGGTGACTATTCTGGCGCAATCGCATCCGCCCAGCGGTATTTGGTGCATTGCGGCATGGGCAATTCCAGAATTATTTCCGGCTTGCTGTATGATTTGAATAAATGCGGCCGGCATTCCGAAGTTGCGGTTTTTTGCAGCAGACATGGACTTACGCAAACCGACGATCCTTTTATTCAAACCGAAAGAGCCCGCGCCTTTTATTTGGCGGGGGATATGGTAAATTCTTACCGGATTGCGGCAAAGGCCGCAGCGCTTTACCCAGAAAGACTGTCCATCCTGCTTTTCTTTCGCGCCATATGCTATGCCACCAATAAAGACGGCGAATATATCGCGGCCTGGGAAGAAGCAAAGAAAAGGCAAACATTACGCCCGGAAGTTATATCCGACCTTGCCTGGGATAGGCAGCCAAAAGGCCTATCAATCTTCGACCAAGTGGATCAAGAATTGGAAGGCCATTGGGCACATACGTCCATCAGCGAAATTTTTGAAAGCAACATACAACCCAGCGGCATAAACCGCGCCGCGATTCGGGTTGCGCCAACCCCCGCCCAGCAGAGAATGCTTAGCCACTAAGTTCGTGAATGACTTTAGACAAGCTGCAAAACTTCGCTTGCGAATTTGCGCGAAAAGGCCGCTTCGCTCTGGATTTTCTTGTGCAGAATATCTTGCCGCGATTCAAAGGATTTGAATCCGTATATGATTTTATCCGCAGGCGGCGCAGATAGCGCGGCTTCATGCAGCGGAACGCCGCAAACGGCTGGCTTTCCGGTTTTTACATAACATTTCGGCGCGGGCGGCGGGAACAAAATGTTCTTCATGCCGCGCGCCAGCGGGCGCAGAAAAATCCCCGTCAGCGCCGATATAACAAAGCCGCAAATCACCAGTGCTGCACGCAAGGGCAGTGCCGCAAGCTTGCACAAGCTTAGAAGCGACGTGATGCCGAAACCGAACAGGTTTTTGAATACGCCTTGCCACAGATTGTAATACATTCGACCCGCCTTCTTGGCGTGGCAGCGCATGGCTTTTTTAAATTTGCTTATATGAAAACCCCAACCCTCATTGGGATTTTGCCCTATTTGCTATGCCCTTTACCCGCCTGTTATCTACAGACGATGGTATAGGGAAAAGGTTAAACTTTCGTCGAAATCGGAAAATAATTTTATGACGGAAATTTCGCTTTGTTTTCAGCGGGACGAGCGCAGCCGCTGTAGCGGCTGCATTGTTGTTCCCTTTGCGGATACTTGTTTTCCTAGGCTGCCATTGGCAACTTTTTGCACCAGACCCAGCATCCCCACGCTAAGCGTAGTTTCGCAATTTTCCGCGACGATTTTTGCGATTTCTTTTGCGCTATCCGGCGCGCGGTTACGCAACCCCAAAATATTCTGCGCCGATAAATCCAAAAGCAGCGCATAAAATTGCTGCGCCACCCTCGCATTGTTTTTGTCTTTCAGATATTCCGCGACTGCGCCTACAAGCTCCGCCCCGCCAGTTTTATTTTCCATGGCTTTGTTGATGGCGGGGGAAAAACATTCATTCAAAGCTTCGCGCTTTTCCGATTCAAACCTTTGGGTTGAAGAAGCATAGTTGCGCTGCTGTGAAAAATCTTCGGCCTCTATCGCGCCCGCTGCTTGCAGCATCTGATCGAAAGAATATGCGCCGGATTCAAAAACTTTTTTTGCTTGTTCTATGGGATAGCCCAATGAACCCACAACCATATCCGCATAAGGCATCATCCGCGCATAGCAAACCGGATCGGCGCGTTTCGGCTTTTGCGCGGCCAAATGGCAATAGACCCTGGCATAATCCAGCCTGTCGGCATAACCCACGCCATTCCAAAATTCTAAATCCGCTGCTGCGGATTCGATCACATCCGCGCCCACAATCTCTGCAATCGGCGCAGGCTTTGGACCCACAACCGGATCCAGCAAATTGCTGCGCAAATAGCGCTTGGCCAATTCCAGCGCCTGCGTTGGGTCGGTAATTTTATTGCTGCTTTTCGATCTTGCCATGGCCACATTATATCTCTAAAAGATATTTAAGGCAAGGTGCTGTTTAAAATAGGTTTGATAGAGAGGTTGAAAACATGGATCAAGATCACAAAGACATTATAAGGGAAATTACCGAAACGCTTGTTCTATTATTTTCCGGTTCGCACCCGCAACAAAGCGACATTGACGATATTAAACAAAAGCTTTTTGAGCATTCCCTGACAGCAAGAGATTTGATTGGAGGCAATGCCGATCTTTACAACGCTGTCTCTAATGAAACTATTCCACGCTATTCTCACACAGATTCCGGAAATGAAGGGGTGTACGAAGCAAATCTTGCTTTTTGGCTTTCCAAAGCAGCCGGGAGAATCCGTAAAATAGAATCTTTGCGCGAAAACTTTTCCGATTATAAAAATCTTCCGTCCGGAACCGATTTTGACGAACGTCATGCGTCGCTGTATGCAATCAAGAAAGGTTTGGAGGAGATAAACGCCAATTGGTCCTCACTCGATCCAAAAGGCCGGAAAAATGCAAATGAGATATTAAGAGAAGTAGATGGCGCGGATGTTTTTATGCGCGCCGAAGCCTTAAGAGAGGCAAGGGCTATATATGGGCTTATCGATATAAATTATCGCCTTCCCGATTATAAGGCAGCGGATAAAATCGTTGAGCTTATGAAAATAGCGGGGCTTCCGCTGGATTACATCGATCGCAGCTGGAAAACAGGCGAAGGTGAAGTCAAAATCGCGGAATTTAGAGAAAAAGAACAAGCGCGATGCAGCAAAAGCCTTTATGAGGCAAGGGGAATATACAGAACCCTGCAAACAGCTAAAAACCGCCCGCCATCCCCTGAATCCGTCGACAAAATTATCGAACTTTTGGACGCCGCCGGATATGATTTCGACAACATCGAAGATGGTCTTAAACCCGGCGAAGGCGCGCATAAACTTTCGGCTCTCAAAAAAGCCCAAGAACTTGCCCTGACACAACACATGTTCCAACAGGCAACTTCCGGCAATTGGAACGACATGCCCTATGCTCTGCCGCTACCATCGGTTATGCAGGTATGTGCCAAATATCACATCACGCTGCCCGAATTGTTCGGCCATCCGGATATGCCGGAAGACGCGGCAAAGTCGCTTCTTGAACAAAATATGCGCATTTGGAATCTGCGTCAGGCGTTTTATTTGGATGTAAAAATGGGAACCGTGCCGTTCATGCGCGACACGATCCAGCAACATCTGGTGGCATCGCAATTGGCGAATGAAATCAGCGATTGCTCCTCCGATTCCACCAATGCGCTGATGCCTTTCTTGAATGACACAGAGCGCGCAAACACCCCCGCTGCCACAATGGCGCATCTGGCAAGATTGCGTAAAAAATATTTGGATAGATGAAATAAGAATTGTCCTTCCGAAGGAGCGAATCTACTCTGTCGTCATTCCCGCGAAAGCGGGAATCCAGAGCCGCAAAAATAGTGCGCACCCGCCCTGGATCCCGGATCGCGGCGGCTATGCCGCCTTGCCCGGGATGACGAGGTGGACTGTCATCCTGAACGCAGCGCAAGCGCAGTGAAGGATCTCCAGACACAAAGCTTTACATCCGAAGATTCCTCGTCGGCCTTGCGGCCTCGCTCGGAATGACAGATGTCAACCGTTAACCGTCAACTGCCCCAGGGCGTGCTGCAACTTATCCAACGCCTCGCCCGCTTCGTGACGCTTGGTCTTGATTTCATCAACGGCTTCGGCGGCGGCGCGCTCGACAAAATTGGGATTGCCCAATTTGGTGTCGCAATGCGTGATCTCGTCTTGCAGCTTTTTCATTTCCTTTTGCAGCCGCGCGCGCTCGGCGTTCAAGTCGATCAGATCGGCAATCGGCAGTATCAGCGTTGCGCCTTCGATCACATGCACCGCTGAACCTTTTGGAATCTCGCTTGCAATAAATTCAATCCCGGAAAGCCGCGCGATTTTCGCAATCACATCGCCATTCGATTTTATGCGCACCTGCGCCTCGGCGCTTGCGTCTTTTACCAGCAGTTTCAATTGCGCCGCGGGGCTGATGTTCAATCCCGCCCGGGTGGAACGGATCGCCCCGATCAATTCAATAAGCCAGGCAACTTCGCGCTGCGCCGCCGTATCGGCGGAAAGCGACGCGTAATCCGGCCATTGCGATATAATCAGCGCCTTGCCGCCGTTCAGGTTCAATTTTTCAGCCAATTCCTCGGTGATAAAAGGCATTAAGGGGTTGAGCATATGCGTAAATTGCGCCAAGGCCCAAGCGGTTGTCTTGCGCACTTCGGATTTTTGCGTCTCGTTATCGCCAAGCAAAATTGGCTTGGTGAATTCCAGATACCAATCGCAGAAATTGCCCCAAATGCCGTGATAGATTTTTTCGGCGATCAGATCGAAACGGTATTGCGGCATGGATTCGCGCAAATCTTTTTCCAAAGAAATAATTTCGGCGACGATCCATTTGTTGATCGAAATCTTTGCCGTGCCGGGATCGAAAGCAGGATCGAAAACGCATTCATTCATTTCGGCGTAACGCGCCGCGTTCCATAATTTTGTGGCAAAGCTGCGGTATCCGTCGACGCGCTGTTCCGACAATTTGATGTCGCGTCCTGGAACCGACAAAGCGGCCAGCGTGAATCGCAAGGCGTCGCAGCCGTATTTTTCCATCACCGTCAAGGGATCGATAATATTGCCCTTGGACTTGGACATTTTCTGCCCCGACGCGTCACGCACCAGCGCGTGAATATAAACTTCGCGGAACGGAACTTCCTTGGTGAAATGCAAGGACATCATCATCATCCGCGCCACCCAGAAAAAGATGATGTCGAATCCCGTGACCAGAACGTCGGTCGGAAAATAGTCTTGCATCTCTTTCCAATCCGCCGTTTTATCCGCGCCGTTTTCCCAGCCCAGGGTCGACATCGGCCACAGCGCCGATGAAAACCAAGTGTCGAGCACGTCGGGATCGCGCGTCAGCGCGACTTTCTTGCCGTAATGATTTTGCGCCTGCTGGTTCGCTTCGGCCTCGTCCATCGCCACGATCACATGATCGTCCGGGCCGTACCAAGCCGGAATCTGATGCCCCCACCAAAGCTGGCGGGAAATGCACCAGGGCTGGATGTTTTCCATCCAGCGGTTATAGGTGTTGACCCATTGTTCGGGCACGAATTTCATCTTGCCCTGCTCCACCGCCTGGATCGCGGGCTTTGCCAGCGTCGCGGCGTCGCAATACCATTGATCGGTCAGCCATGGTTCGATCACAACCCCGCTGCGGTCGCCATGCGGGATCACCATCGCGTTGTCCTCAATTTTTTGCAAAAGGCCGTGCGATTCCATCTCGGCGATAAATTTTTCCCGCGCCTTGAAACGGTCCAGGCCGCGATATTCTTTCGGCGCAAGATCGTTCAAATGCGCGGTCTTGTCGAATATATTGGGCAGCGGCAGGTTGTGGCGCTTGCCGACTTCGAAATCGTTGAAATCATGGCCGGGCGAGATTTTCACGGCGCCGGTTCCCTTTTCCCTGTCGACATAGTCGTCGGCGATGATCGGCAATATGGCATCGACCATCGGCAATTTGACTTTTTTGCCGATCAGATGTTTGTACCTATCGTCATCGGGATGCACCGCGACGGCGGCGTCGCCGCCCAGCATGGTTTCCGGGCGCGTCGTGGCAATAACGATAAACCCGTCTTCGCCGACAATCGGATATTTCAGATGCCACATCTTGCCTTTGGTCTGGCGCTGTTCGACTTCAAGATCCGATATGGCTGTCTGTAATTTCGGATCCCAATTGACCAGGCGCTTATCTTTGTAAATCAGACCTTGGCGGTACAGTTCCACGAACACATGGCGCACCGCGTGGCTTAGCCCTTCGTCCATGGTAAAGCGCGCGCGCGGCCAGTCGGCGCTGGCGCCAAGACGTTTCAGCTGCGATACGATCGTGCCGCCGGATTGTTCTTTCCACTGCCAGACTTTTTCTAAAAATTTCTCGCGGCCCAGATCGTGGCGGGTGATTTTCTGCTCAGCCAGCTGGCGTTCCACCACCATCTGGGTGGCGATTCCGGCATGATCCGTTCCCGGCATCCATAAAGTGTCCCGGCCCAGGCGGCGGTGAAAGCGGATCAAAATATCCTGAATGGTGAAAGTCAGGGCATGGCCCATATGCAAGCTGCCGGTGACATTCGGCGGCGGGATCATGATGCAATATGGGTCTTTGCCGGATTGCGGATGGCAAGCGAAATGCCCGGCTTTTTCATGCGCGGCGTAATATTTCTGTTCGATCGAATTCGGGTCGTAAGTTTTTTCCAGCATCGCAATTAAATTCCAAAATGCTTCACGTGAAGCATTTTAAAAGAAAATGTTAAAGTAACGCTTTAAGTTAGAAAAGCGCGGTTCAGGCCAAGATTAAGGGAATCCGGCGAAAAGTCTAGAGCAAATCCTTGCGCTCTTCGGCCTCTCGCGACATGCGTTCGATTTCGGCGCGGACAAGGCGTTCGACAATGCTTGGCAGATTTTGGTCCAGCCATTCTTTTAAATGCGGGCGAAGCAGGTCGCGGATAAGGTCTTCGAGTGTCATGTCCATGTTCCCTAGATTAAAGCCACGGGCGTGGATCGCGCCAGCCAATTCGGCAAAAGTGCTAGTAGATTTTTCCTTGATGGGCGGCGAAAGCAAGCTGCGGCCAACATCTTCTTGCAAGGCTTTATAAACTTTGGCATCCAAATCATCGGACCGCAGGGCGGGAACCGTCTTTTCGGCCGGTTTGCTGGCAGCGGGCGCAGCGGCTTCTTGCAAGAACGCGTCCCTTCCAGCCTCGGCGAGATCGTCGCTGGAAGAAGGCGGCGGAGCCAGCGGCGCAGGGGTTTCCTCGGCGATATCGGTTAAAACCAGGCCGTCATCTTCTTGGGCCGGGGCACCAGAAACTTCAGCAGCAGCTTCGGTGAGCTTGGCAGCAGGGGCTGCGTCAGGCATCGCGGCCGAGGTTGACACTTGCGGACCTGCGGCCGCCGCTGCGGGCGCAGGGGAAGCGGCCTCGGCGGTTTCCTCCGCCGGAGTTTCCTCGGGCGCTTCTTCGTCCTTGTCGTCGGAAATAATGCGGCGGATAGAGGCGAGAATTTCCTCCATCGACGGTTCTTGGCCTTTATCGGACTGGCTCATTGCGGATATTGGTTCCTAAAAACCCAAAGAAAACACAGGATACGAATTATGCGGCTGCCGGACAGGTGAAATTACCACCCGCGCAGAGTTATTCCAGCATAAAACACATAAAAAGCGGCGGAAAGCAATAACTTAATTAGTTTTCAACAGATTTCGGGGGGTGTGCCGTAAATAGGATAGATATTGGGGAGCCTATCTTAATACCCAATCCAGCGGCCTTTGATTTCATTGCGATGCACAGAAGGATCATAGACCGGCACGGGCAAGGCGATGGCTTGCGCGGTTAGGCGTCCGATCGCCGCCAGCAAAGCATAGCTCGACACCACTTCGTCGCGCCGGGCGCGCACCAGGCCGACTTGCGCGTCGAGCAATTCCTGTTCCGCGTCCAGAACGTCGATCACGGTACGCGATCCGACATTTTGTTCTTCACGCACGCCTTGCAGCGCGATTTCAGAAGCCAGCACCGTCGATTGCAGCGCGCCGATATTGGCGCGCGCGGTTTGCAAATCGTCAAAGGCGCGCGAGGCGGTTTCGGTCGCGAGGCGCAAGACGTTGTCGCCTTCAAGCCGCCGTTGCGAGGCGGTTTGCTTCGCAGCGCGGGTGCGCGCCATAACGCCGCCGCCCTGATAAAACGGAAAATTTAACCGGGCCATCAGGCTGGCTTCTTCCACCTTGTCGCCGTCGGTCGACCGGTTCCAGTCCGACGACGCCGAACCTTCTAGGTTGATTTCCGGCAGCTCCTCGCCGCGAATTTCGCCGATTTGCGTTTCGGCGGATTTTTCCCGCGCCTTGGCGGCAAGAACCGATGGGTTATTTTGCCGCGCCAGCTCTATTGCCGCATCCCGGCTTTCCGGCAAATTCGCCCAAGGCGGCGGCGTTTGCAAAGAAGCGTCCGGCGCGCGCCCGATGATCCTGAAAAAACGGCTTTCCGACGCGGCCAGCTGGCCAGAGGCAGAAATCGCCGCAGCCTTGGCGCGTTCCAAGCGCGATTCGCCCAGCGCGATATCGGTGCGCGTCACCTCGCCGATGGAGAACCGGTCTTGAATCGCGTCCAATTGGCGCTGCAAAACCAGCTGGTTGTTGCGCGTCAATTCTAAAACCGCCCGGTCGCGCAGAACGTCCATATACGCCTCGACGGCGGATGCCAAAATATTTTGTTCGGTTGAAATCAGATCGGCGATGCCGGCGTCGATATCGTGCCCGGCGCGTTCGACCGCCGCCGAA
The DNA here is from genome assembly GCA_964427785.1 of uncultured Alphaproteobacteria bacterium. Classification (GTDB taxonomy): domain Bacteria; phylum Pseudomonadota; class Alphaproteobacteria; order SHNJ01; family SHNJ01; genus CAYRVJ01. Next base: position 19,123 of record CAYRVJ010000009.1, read on the forward strand.
GTGCGGAACCCGCGAAACAAAGGCTGGGTTATGGTGATCCCCGCGCCGCGCGGGTTCAAGCTTTCCGACCCGCCCGCCGCGCCGTCTCTGTGCGTCGTCGCGGCGCCAAGATCTGCGTCAAAGCCGATGCTCGGGCGATAGCCGCTAAGCGCCAGCGCCAAGCCTTCGTCGATGGCGCGCAGCTCCGCCCGCTTGGCGGCAAGCGCCGGATTCATGCGGTAAGCGTCGCTTAAAGCCTGCTGCAATTCTTCTCCCCTCGCAGGCAGGGCCAGAAAGAATCCGCATAGCAGAACAATGATTGTTATTTTCAAACGCATTCCTATCCAAATAAATTTAATAGGTGGCCATGGTGCGGTCGATATTTTTGGCCCAGGCATCTATGCCGCCGCGCATGCTAACGGCGCTTGGAAAACCCGCTGCGCGCAAAAAGGACATGCCCTTTAAGCTGCGCATGCCATGATGGCATACGACGACAATGTGGCGATCTTGCGGCAGTTCCTGCACCCGCGATTGCAATTCGGACAGCGGAATATGCACCGCGCCCGGCATCGCGCAAATATCGAATTCCCATTTTTCGCGCACGTCGAGGATGCACGGCACGTCATCGGAAGACAACATTCGATACACATCGGCAATATCGCATTGCTGTGGTACGGCCATTAGCATCGCGCCCCTTTGGGTTTAGAAAACAAAACGGTTTTGCAGCTTCGGGTTTTCAATATAGGGCGACGCGGCGTCGAATAAAGCCCTGCCCGAAATGGCGGCGGATGTTTTTATATACAGCATTGCCTTGCCCTGCCCCAAAGCAATGGCGGGCACATTTAAATCTTTCAGCACGCAAACCAGCCTGCCGCCGTCGTTAAGCTGCGAAAACAACTGAAGCGGCGGTTCGGCGCAAGCGCCATTGACCAGGATGACGTCATAGGGCGCGTCTTGGGGATATCCCTGCAGCAACGGCGCGGATTGGAATTTGTAATCGCCCTCGATGCAAAGCCTTTGCAAATTGTCCTTGGCGCGGCTCAGCATTTGCGGGTCTTGGTCTATACCGGTGACTTGCTTTGCCAGCTGCGCGATGCAGGCGGTCGAATAGCCATAGCCGCAACCGACATCCAATACCCTGTCCTGTTTTGTAATTTCCGCAGATTGAATCAGGCGGGCGAACACCATCGGCTCCAGCATGAAGCGGCCATTTTGAAAAACCAAATCCTCGTCGATATAAGCGACGGGCTGCATTGCCACATCCAAAAATTCTTCGCGCGGCAACTGGCGCAAGATGCGGATCAAATTATGATCGGTCACCTTGTTGGTGCGCAGCTGGCCGTCGACCATGTTGTCGCGCAGCTGGGCGTAATCGGGACGGGCTTGCAAAATGGCGGCGTTTGGATTCATAAAGGATTTATACGGGATTCCGAAGCCAAGGGCAATTGGCAGAATAAGGCAAAGCACATTAATGCTGGGCCAGCACCTCTTTTACCACATTGCGCAAGCTGTCTTTGTAGTCTTGCGCATAAAGAATATCGTCTATTTTCTGCGCGCCGTCCTTATTTTTTACCAAAACGATCCGGTCGGTCCAATTGGCGTCGGGATAGGCCGCGAAAAGATAGCGGATTTCTTGGATAGCCGATGTAATTTTTAACCCGGCCTCGCACC
>CAYRVJ010000010.1:0-18789 GCA_964427785.1 uncultured Alphaproteobacteria bacterium
CGCTTCGTGCCCTTTGTGGATAGCAGGGCAAAGCCGGATAAGCGGAAAATTAGCTAAATAGACTTTTTCTTCCACCCGTTTAGGGTATGTTTTCTCTATCCGCAAATGCGCAAACATCTTCCCCTCCCCCTTGCGGGGAGGGCTAGGGAGGGGGGCGCTCCGCGTATTTGTGCTGAATATTAAAAATACTCTTGCCGCAACCACCCCCTCCCCAACCCTCCCCGCAAGGGGGAGGGGGTAAGTTTTTAGTAAAACTTTCCAGTACCGCGCTGAATTAGCTGATTGTCACGGCCTTAAAATTGTTCTACATCATTCTTTCGGAAATTTACCTATAGGAGCCATAATATGCTTATTTCCCCAGCCTGGGCACAAGCCGTCGGCGACGCCGCCATGGATGCCGCCGCCATTCCCGCAGCACCCAGTATTTGGGCGCAGATCATGCCTTTGCTTTTGATTTTCGCGGTGTTTTATTTCCTGCTGATCCGCCCGCAGCAAAAAAAATTGAAAGACCATATTTCCATGGTAGGCGCGCTGCGCCGGGGCGATAAGGTCGTCACCGGCGGCGGCATCATCGGCACGATCCACCGCGTCGTAGACGACACAGAAGTCATCGTCGAAGTGGCCGAGGGCGTGCGCCTGCGCGTCATGCGGCACAGCATTTCGGATGTGATGAGCAAAAGCCCCGTTTCCGAGGTCGAAAGCAACGACGGCGACGCAGCTGCAACTGCCATAGGAAAGAAGTAACCCGCCATGATGATGCTATCCCCCCGGCACAAATTTTACTCGCTGCTGATAACGGTGATTCTTACCAGCATCTGGCTGGTTCTACCAAATTTCCTAAGCGACGAGCAGTTGAAAAAAATGCCCGGATTTTTTTCCGAAAGCCGCGTGGTGCTTGGCCTAGATTTGCAGGGCGGATCGCATTTGCTTTTAGAAGTCGACGTTGACGAGGTGTTAAAGGAGATCCTGGCCAATCAAACCGACGCTTGGCGCAAATCCATGCGCGAGGCGGGGATCAGCTATTCCGATCTGTCCAATGACGGCGACAAGAAAATCGGCTTTATGCTGCGCGATATGGGCCAGCAAGACGCGTTGCGTAAGATATATGACGAGGAGTTTGCGCAAGATTCGCAAATGACAATCGCCGCCGATGGCCGTGTGGAAAACGTGTTCCGCCCCGAATTCATCGAATCGCGCCGCAAATATGCGATCGAGCAGTCTATCGAGGTGGTGCGCCGCAGGGTCGACGAAACCGGAACCAACGAGCCGACTATCCAGCAACAGGGAGAAGACAGAATCCTGGTACAGCTGCCCGGCGAAGGTAACCCGGAACGCCTGAAAAATCTTTTGGGCAAGACCGCGAAGCTGACATTCCATTTGGTCGACGATACCGCCAGCGTCGAGGACGCAAGGCGTGGCAGGTTGCCGGCAAGCTCGCAGCTATTGCCGGCCGACGACCGCGAACGCGGCTATGCCACGGATTATGTCGTAAAACGCCAGGCGATTTTGACCGGCGATATGCTGGTGGACGCGCAGCCGACCTATCAAGACAATCATCCGGTGATTACGTTCCGTTTCGATTCCATCGGCGCCAGAAAATTTGGTGATGTGACGCGGGATAATGTTGGAAAGCCTTTTGCCATTGTATTGGATGGCAAGGTGATCAGCGCGCCCGTTATCCGCGAGCCTATTTTAGGCGGATCGGGCGTGATCAGCGGCAGCTTTACCACCGAGTCGGCGCGCGATCTGGCGATCTTGCTGCGCGCCGGATCCTTGCCCGCGCCCTTGGTGATTTTAGAAGAAAGATCGGTCGGCGCGGAATTGGGCCGCGATTCCGTCGAGGACGGGATGAATGCGAGCATGATCGGATTCGCGCTCGTGTCGCTTTGTATGATCTGGTGTTATAGCCTGTTCGGATTTTTCGCGGTCATCGCCCTGACTTTGAACGTCATATTGCTGATGGGCGTTTTATCGCTTTTGGGCGCGGCATTGACGCTGCCCGGCATCGCCGGCATCGTTTTATCCATCGGCATGGCGGTCGACGCCAACGTTCTGATATTTGAACGTATCCGCGAGGAGCTGCGGCTTGGAAAAACCGCGCGCATGGCCATCGACAGCGGCTTCAAGCACGCGACGGGAACGATCCTGGACGCGAATTTAACCGCGCTGATCGCCAATTTGTTTTTGTATATGTACGGGACCGGCCCGGTGCGCGGTTTCGCCATTACCTTGTCCATCGGCTTGATCGCGTCGATGTTCACCGCCATCACGCTGACGCGGATGATGGTGTGGTTCTGGTTCAACAATAAAAAACCGCAGAAATTGCCGATATAAGGGTAACGCCATGAATATTTTTCCATTAAGACTGATTTCGGAACAGCCGAACATAAATTTTCTGAAATATAAATGGTGGGCCGTCGGGCTGACCGTATTCTTGATTCTGGCGTCTCTTGTGATCGTCAATGTGCGTGGCTTGAATTACGGCATCGATTTCAAGGGCGGCATTATGATGGAGGTGTCGGCGGAGCAAAAGCCGGACATCGCGGCGATGCGCGAAAAACTGGGCGATCTTGGCCTTGGCGAAATCGCCTTGCAGGAATTCGGGCAGGAAAACCACATCCTGATCCGCGTACAGCAGCAAGATGGCGGTGAAGCCGCGCAGCAAGCGGCGGTCAACGCCGTCAAGCAATCCTTGGGCGCGGAGTATGAATACCGCAGGGTCGAATTCGTTGGGCCCAAAGTGGGGCAAGAGCTGGTGCGCAATTCCACCATCGCGGTGCTTTTGTCCATGGCGGGAATCATGGTCTATATCTGGTTCCGGTTCGAATGGCAGTACGGCGTCAACGCCCTGATCGCCGCGATATTCGACGTGGTGACGACATTGGGGCTTTATTCATTGTTGGATCTGGAATTCAACCTGACGTCGATCGCGGCGCTGTTGACCTTGGCCGGATATTCGATCAACGACAAGGTCGTGGTGTATGACCGCATCCGCGAAAATCTGCGCAAATATAAAAAGATGGGGCTTGAAGAATTAATGAACCTTTCGGTCAATCAAACCCTGGCGCGGTCGGTAATGACCACGGTGACGGTGTTTTTGGCGGTGATCGCGCTGCTGTTTTTCGGCGGCGAGGTGATCCGCGGATTCAACATTGCCATGACTTGGGGTATTCTGATCGCGATGTTTTCGTCGGTCTATGTCGCCGCGCCTTTGATTCTGTGGATGATGCCGGAAAGATCGGCGATCAGTGACAGTGAGCAGTAATCACACTGCTCACAGTTCACTGTCACTGTACACTGTTTAGGCCGCCGCTTTCATCCCGGATTGCAGCTGGGCTTCCACCGCTTCCCAATTGACCAGGCTGTCTAAAAACGCCTTCAGATAATCGGCGCGCTTGTTGCGGTAGTCGATGTAATAGGAATGTTCCCAAACGTCGCAGCCCAAAAGCGCGGTTTGGTTGAAACATAACGGATTGACGCCGTTCGGCGTTTTGGTGACTTTCAATTTGCCTTTGTCCAAAACCAGCCAGCACCAGCCGCTGCCGAATTGGGTTACGCCCGCATTGGCGAATTCTTCGCGGAATTTTTCGATGCTGCCGAAATCCTCGGCGATTTTCTTTTCAAGGCTTCCGGGCAATTTGCCGCCGCCCTTGGGCTTCATCCAGTTCCAGAATTGGATATGGTTCCAATGCTGGCTGGCATTATTGAAAATTCCCGCCTTGGAATCGTCGCCATAGGTTTTGCGCACGATGTCTTCGAGCGAGGCCGTGGCCAAGGGTGTGTCCTTGATCAGATTGTTCAAATTGGTGACATAGGCCTGATGATGCTTGCCGTGGTGGTAATCCAGCGTTTCCGCCGACATATAAGGCGCGAGCGCATCGGGCGCATAAGGAAGCTTGGGAAGTTCGAATGCCATGGAAAACCTCGTGGGGCAAGGGGTGGATTTAGCTTTTTATATATAGGGAAATTGGATAAGATCAATAGGATTAATTTTATCAATCGTTTACAGTCAGCTCATCCTGAGCTTGTCGAAGGATGGGCAGGGGACACCGCATTTATATGCCCATGGTTCGACAGGCTCACCATGAGCATGAGGCTATTTAGGATATTAACAGAATTTTTGTCATTCCCGTGAAAGCGGGAATCCGGAAACGGCTTATATATGGAATCTGAACTAATCAACCAAGACTCCGACCGTTATATAGCAAGTTTATTCGCATCCGAGGCTGCGAGGGGCGACATTCACCTATTCCTTGCCTTGAATCAGGAATGGGGCGGGCTGTGCGATAAAGTCACCGAGCCTGCGGCGGGCGGCTTGCGCCTGCAATGGTGGGCGGATGCGGTGCAAGAAACCTATGCCGGATCGCCGCCGGATCATCCTTTGTTGAAAGATTTGGCCGCAATTTTAGGGCGGCATAAAATTCCAAAAGACTGGGTTTGGCAAATGATCGACGCCAGGCGGCGCGATTTCCTGCCTGTGCCCAATGAAACCATGGTGGAATATGAATCCTATGCGGGGCAGACGGCGGGCAATTTGCAGAAAATCACGGCGCTTTTAGCGGCTGGCGCGGATGAAGATTTGCTGCGTCAAGCTTATGTCCTGGGGCAGGTGTGGGGTATGATCGGCTTGCTGCGTTCCACGGCCTATCATTTGCGCGCGCGGCGTTGTTTCTTGCCGCATGATATTTTAAAAAAGCATGGGCTGGAGCCGCATAAAATCATGGATTTTCCGCGCCAAGCCGATTTGCGCGGCGCGGGCGAAGAAATCGCCGACAAGGCATGGGAAAAATTCCTGGAATTGGACCGGAATATCCTGCATCGAAACCGCTGCGTGTACACGATTTATCAGCTTTGCAAAATCTACCGCAAGCAGCTGGAAAAATGCGATTTCAATTTGCTTGATCCTCGCCTTGCGGAACCCGCGCCGTTTCGTATGATAAAATTATGGGCGGGGTATGCCTTTGATCAGCCTTTGCTGCCGTCTTAGAGTTCCTTGCATAATCAAGAAGACAACATCAACGTGCTCGGCCAGACAGTCTGCTGCGAGGGGGTGGACAAGCCGCTTTCGTCACATCTGGCGGAAGGCGTTTATGCGAAGGCCGTCTTTTGGAGGCGGGGGACATTTTTTCTGCCGCAATACAAAGCGGAACATGTATTAGGCAATAGCCGATGCTTTCAGGGGATACAAAATTTACTTTATTGCCGCTAATTTTCCTTACAATCCTCATTGCTCTAAGCGTCATATTCATGGTTTTGTCCGGGCCAAGCGTCATATTCATGGTTTTGTCCGGGCCCATTTCGGTGGGTAGTCCTTTTGAGGAAGAAACGATTTTTTCTGCAAATATTTTTTGCAATTGTCTTAGTTGAAATAATCTTCTGTGAAGATAGAGCCTTATATCCGGCTGCTTATGTCGCTCGATAAATATTATGCTTTTAGAGAATGATCCTTCCTGAAAATAAAGGTCGATCAACTTAGAAAAGGCGCGGCGCGCCCGCTTGATCAAGGCCTGTTGCGCCGGGGGGCATTTTTCAAGAAACTCAGCCCTGTCTTTTGCGGGCAGTCTGTCAATCATCATCATATTGTCAAACAAAGAAGGGTTGTCAGGCGTAGGTTCTTCCAAAGAATCATCTGTTACTCTGCGTATTCTATCTGCTATGGCTTGGGTTGTTATGTTGTTTATTCTAGCTATTCTGCTAGCTATTGTGGCTCGGGTTGCCGAAGCGGTTGCGGTGCTTTTTTCTGTCATGGGAATTCTCCTGAAAAATCATGGCGAGCTTACATCCCAATATCCGCAAATTAAAGCAGTATTTTCTCAAGGGATTTTTTGTGTTTCATTTCAACATCTTGTGGCGTGCTGATGCTAACCCCCAAATCCCTTAGCAGCCCGTCATGGAGCGCGTAAATCAGCCCATGGACGGTTAAATTCTGGCCCCTGTTCCAGGCGTCCTGGACGATGGTGGTTTCGGCGACATGCAGCACTTGGGATATGACGTTCAATTCGCATAATTTGTCCCAGCGTTTTTCTTTTTCCAATTTTTCAAAAGCGGCGCGGTGCATTTCGTGGATGTCCTGGATATGGCGCAGCCAATTGTCGATCAACCCCAGCTTTTGCCTTTCGAGCGCGGCCTTGACCCCGCCACAGCCATAATGGCCGCAAACGATGATATGCTTGACCTTTAAAACTTCGACCGCGAATTGAATTACGGAAAGACAGTTTAAATCGGAATGCACCACCAGATTCGCCACATTGCGGTGGACGAACACCTCGCCGGGCATCAGCCCGATAATCTGGTTCGCGGGAACGCGGGAATCGGAACAGCCGATCCAAAGATATTCGGGATTTTGCTGCCCGACCAGGCTTTGAAAAAAAGCCGGATCGTCCTGGCGCATCCGCGCCGACCAATTTCGGTTATTATTAAGAAGGTTTTGAATGTCTGTCATGGGGCGGGATTATAATCAAAGAATTAGAAATTGAAAACCGCTAATTCCTTCTCCCGCTTGCGGGAGAAGGTTAGGATGAGGGAGAGGGCACTACGCCGCCTTGGCCTTTTTTTGCAGCAGCGGTTTCAAATATTGTCCCGTATAGCTGCCAGACGTTTTGGCGATGTCCTCGGGCGTTCCCATGGCGATGATTTCGCCGCCGCCGTCGCCGCCTTCTGGCCCGAGGTCGATGACCCAGTCGGCGGTTTTGATCACTTCTAGATTATGCTCGATCACGATCACGGTGTTGCCTTGATCGACCAGCGTGTGCAAAACGTCCAGCAATTTGCGCACGTCTTCGAAATGCAGCCCCGTCGTCGGCTCGTCCAATATATAAAGCGTTTTGCCGGTGGAACGGCGCGACAATTCCTTGGACAATTTGATCCGTTGCGCCTCGCCGCCAGACAGCGTCGTCGCCTGCTGGCCGACATGGATGTATCCAAGTCCTACTTTTTGCAAGGTTTCCATTTTGCTTTTGATCGACGGCACCGCCTTGAAAAATTCAAAGGCTTCGTCCACGGTCATGTCCAAAACTTCGGCGATGGACTTGTCCTTGAATTTGACTTCCAAAGTTTCGCGGTTATAGCGCTTGCCCTTGCACACGTCGCATTGCACATAGACGTCGGGCAGGAAGTGCATTTCGATCTTGATGACGCCGTCGCCCTGACAAGCCTCGCACCGTCCGCCTTTGACGTTGAACGAAAAACGCCCCGGCCCATAACCGCGCGCCTTGGATTCCGGCAACTCCGCAAACCAATCGCGGATGGGGGTAAAAGCGCCGGTATAGGTGGCGGGGTTGGATCGCGGCGTGCGCCCGATAGGGGATTGGTCGATATCGACGATTTTGTCGATATGTTCCAAGCCTTCGAGCTTGTCATAGGGTTCCGCCTTGGCGTAAAGACCGCTGAATTTCTGGTAAATCGCCTGATACAGGGTGTCCAGCACCAGCGTCGATTTGCCGCTGCCCGAAACTCCGGTAATGCAAACGAAATTGCCAAGCGGAAAATCCGCCGAGACGTTTTTCAGATTATGCCCCTTGGCCCCTTTTAATTTCAATTTCTTGCCCGTCCCGGCGCGGCGTTTGGCGGGGATAGGAATGGATTTTTTGCCTGAAATATATTGCCCCGTCACACTGGCCGGGTTTTTGAAAACCGCTTGCGGATCGCCCTGGGCCACGATATTGCCGCCATGCGATCCCGCGCCGGGGCCCATATCGATCAGATGATCGGCGCTGCGGATCGCGTCCTCGTCATGTTCCACCACGATCACGCTATTGTCCAAATCGCGCAGGCGTTTCAGGGTTTCCAGCAAACGGTTGTTGTCGCGCTGATGCAGGCCGATCGACGGTTCGTCCAAGACATATAAAACGCCGGTCAGGCCCGATCCGATCTGGCTGGCCAGGCGGATGCGCTGTGATTCGCCGCCCGACAAAGTGCCGGATGCGCGGGACAGGGACAGGTAATCCAATCCTACGTCCACTAAAAAGCGCAAGCGTTCCTGGATTTCTTTTAAAATTTTCTGCGCGATAGTTTTTTGCTTTTGGGTGAAAGTTTTGTCGACCTGATCGAACCAGATCATCGCCTGGCGGATCGAAAAATCGGATACCTGGCCCGCATGCTTGCCACCGATTTTGACCGCCAAGGCTTCGGGTTTCAGGCGGTATCCGCAGCAGGCCTCGCACGGTTTGTTGCGTTGGTATTTTTCGATTTCTTCGCGCATGTAATCGCTTTCGGTTTCTTTGAAACGGCGTTCCAGATTCGGGATCACGCCTTCGAACGGCTTGTGCGTCGTAAACTGCCGCGCGCCGTCGTCATAGGAAATGCGGATGGATTCCTCGCCGCTACCGAATAAAATGCCTTGCTGCGCTTTTTTCGGCAGGTCGCGGAAAGGGGTTTTGGTGCTTTGCTTGTAATGATGGCAAATTGCCGACAAAGCCTGAAGGTAATAGGGCGATGGCGCGCCGGATGACGACCAGGGCGCGATAGCGCCTTGGTCTATGCTTAAATTCGGGTCGGGCACGACCAGCGCGGGGTCGATATATAATTTCACGCCAAGCCCGTCGCAATGCGGGCAAGCGCCATGCGGATTGTTGAACGAAAAAAGGCGCGGTTCGATTTCGTCGATGGTAAAGCCGGAAACCGGGCAGGCGAATTTGGCGGACAGGGTAATGGTTTCCCCGGTATCGGCATTTTCGATCCAGGCGATATCGTCGGCCAATTCCAGCGCGGTTTGCAAGCTGTCGGCAAGGCGCGTTTTGATATCGGGCTGAATCACCAGGCGGTCGACCACAACGGCGATATCGTGCTTTTTCTTTTTATCCAGCTCCGGCGCGTCTTCGATATCGTAAATCTTGCCGTTGATTTTCAGGCGTTGAAAGCCGCGTTTTTGCAGATCCTTGATTTCCTTTTTATATTCGCCTTTGCGCCCGCGCACCATCGGCGCCAGCAAATAGGCGCGGGTGCCTTGCGGCAATTCCAAGACGCGGTCGACCATCTGGCTGACCGTCTGTGCGGTGATGGGAAGACCGGTTGCGGGCGAATAGGGAACGCCGACGCGGGCGAAAAGCAGGCGCAAATAATCGTAAATTTCCGTGACCGTACCAACCGTGGAACGCGGATTGCGCGAGGTGGTTTTTTGTTCGATCGAAATCGCGGGCGAAAGGCCTTCGATGGAATCCACATCCGGCTTTTGCATCAATTCCAAAAACTGCCGCGCATAGGCAGACAGCGATTCGACATAACGGCGCTGGCCCTCGGCGTAAATGGTATCGAACGCCAAAGACGACTTGCCCGACCCCGAAAGCCCGGTGATGACGGTCAAGGAATGGCGCGGAATATCGACATCGATATTTTTTAAATTATGTTCCCGCGCGCCGCGTATGCGCAGAAAATCGGTTCTATTGGCGTTTTTGGTCATGGGGGATTATATAGGGCAAATAAAAGCTTTTGGGTATAAGGTTTTAGGTTATAGCCACAAAGAAGGTCGTGTATCTATCCACATATTCTTTAGGCTTTATTTCCCTGGTTTTGCCTGCTGAAAAATGCTAAAAAATAGCGCCTACCCAAAGCCAGCCGGGGGGTGGGCGATTTCTTGTAATCGGAAGGTTTTGGGACCGGCGGCGCTTTCCCGATTCCTATGCAAAAAGGTAGTATCATCATGGCTGGATCAGTCAACAAAGTCATTCTCGTCGGAAATTTAGGCAAAGACCCGGAAGTGCGCACATTGCCCAGCGGCGGCAAGGTCGCGAATTTGTCGATTGCGACATCGGAATCCTGGAAAGATAAAAACACCGGCGAGCGCAAAGAAAAAACCGAATGGCACCGCGTTTCGATTTTCAGCGAGGGCTTGGCTGGAATCTGCGAAAAATATCTGCGCAAGGGCAGCAAGGTTTATGTCGAAGGCGCGTTGCAAACCCGCAAATGGCAAGACAAGGACGGCCAAGATAAATACACCACCGAAATCGTTTTGTCGGGATTCAACGGTTCCTTGACCATGCTGGATGGCAAAGGCGGCGGCGCTTCGTCCGGCGGCGGCGAAATTTCCGGGCCTTCATCGAACGACGATTTCCCATCTTCCGGCGGCGGCTTTTCGCCGAAATCGTCGATGGATGATGATATACCGTTCTAACCAGTGACGGTGAACAGTGACAGTGACCAGTGTGAAGTCAAGGGTTGCGAATTATCGTGATTTTGATGTCTATCAGAAGGCCTATGCCGTATCGCTTCGGATTCATAAACTGACTTATGAATTTCCGAAAGTGGAGCAGTATAGTGGTCTGGCTGATCAAATGCGCCGCGCAAGCAAATCTATTTGCGCGAACTTGGCAGAGGATTATGGCCGCAGTTTTAACTCGCCTCAAGATTTTTCCAGATTTGTGCTAATTTCTTTGGGATCATCCGACGAAATGCAAGTTTGGCTGGATTATGCGCTTGATTTAGAATTCATAACAAAAGACACGGCCGCCTGTTTACAAACGGAATATCAAACCATCTCTAAAATGCTGGTTAACTTACAAAGAACTTCTAGTGGTTTTAAGAAGAAGGTTGTATAAACACTGTTCACCGTCACCGCTCACTGTCACTGAAACATCATGAACAACACACCGACCCAAGAAATCATCCCGATCGATCTCGAAGACGAGATGAAAAAATCCTATCTCGATTACGCCATGAGCGTGATCGTATCGCGCGCGATCCCAGACGTGCGCGACGGATTAAAGCCGGTGCATCGCCGCATCTTGTACGCGATGAAAGAGGGTGGCTATGCCGCCGACAAGCCGACGCGCAAATCGGCGCGTATCGTCGGGGATGTGATGGGTAAATACCACCCGCATGGCGATTTGGCGATTTACGACGCCTTGGTGCGGATGGTGCAGCATTTTTCGATGCGCCTGCCCTTGATTGAGGGGCAGGGCAATTTCGGATCCATGGACGGCGACGCCGCCGCCGCGCAGCGTTACACCGAAGTGCGCCTGGCCTGGGCCGGCGAAGCGCTTTTGACCGATATCGACAAGGAAACCGTCGATTTCAAGGCCAATTACGACGACACGACGCTGGAGCCGGTCGTGCTGCCCGCCGAATACCCCAATCTTTTGGTCAATGGCACCGGCGGTATCGCGGTGGGCATGGCGACCAACATCCCGACCCATAATCTGGGCGAGGTGATCGACGCCAGCATTCATTTGATCGACAACCCGGACGCCAGCATCGACGATCTGATGCAATTCATGCAAGGGCCGGATTTCCCGACAGGCGCGATCATACTGGGCCGTGCCGGAATCAACAGCGCCTTTAAGACCGGGCGCGGTTCGATCATCATGCGCTCGCGCCATGAAATCGAAGAAATGAAGAACAACCGTCTTGCGATCATTTTGCATGACGTGCCGTATCAGGTGAATAAGGCGCGGATGATCGAGCGTATCGCCGAATGCGTGCAAGAAAAAATCATCGAAGGCATTTCCGATCTGCGCGACGAATCCGACCGCCAAGGCGTGCGGGTCGTTATTGAATTGAAACGCGACGCGCAGCCGGACGTGGTGTTGAATCAGCTGTTCAAGCATACCCCGGTGCAAACCAGCTTCGGCGTCAACTGCCTTGCGCTGAACAAGGGCCGCCCCGAATTGATGAATATCAAGCAGGTGCTTGAAGCGTTCTTGGAGTTCCGCGAAGAAGTCATTAATCGCCGCACCATTTTCGATTTGGGCAAGGCGCGCGAGCGGGCGCATATTTTGATCGGCCTGATGGTGGCCGTCGCCAATATCGATGATATGATCGAGCTGATCCGCAAAGCGGCGAACCCGCAGGTGGCGAAAGAACAATTGATGGCCAAGGCCTGGCCCGCAGGCGATATTTCCGCCGTGATCGAACGTGTCGGCGAAGTCGGCCATAAGGTCGTGGACGGAAAATATCATTTGTCCGAAACCCAAGCCAAGGCGATCTTGGAATTGCGCCTGCAACGCCTGACCGCGCTGGAACGTGACAAGATCGGCGGCGAGCTGGATGAATTGACTGTCAGTATCCAAGAATTTTTGGAAATTCTGCAATCGCGCGCCAAAAGGCTGACTGTGATGAAAGACGGGCTGCGCAGCATCAAAGAACAGTTTGCGACGCCGCGCCGCACCTCTATCGAAGAGCACGAAGCCGATCAGGACATCGAAGATTTGATCCCGCGCGAAGATATGATCGTGACCTTCAGCCAGGCCGGATATATCAAGCGCGTGCCTTTGACCACCTACCGCGCGCAGCGACGCGGCGGCAAGGGCAGGGCGGCGATGGCGACCAAGGAAGAAGATTTCGTCACCAACGTATTCGCCGCGAACACCCACACGCCTGTTCTGTTCTTTAGCAATAAGGGACAGGTTTACGCGCTAAAGGTGTATAAACTGCCGCTCGGCAACCCGCAGGCCAAGGGCAAGCCGATGATCAACCTGCTTCCGCTGGAACAGGGCGAGACGATCACCACCATCATGCCGCTGCCTGAGGACGAAAAAGCCTGGGAGCAGTTATATGTTATGTTCGCAACGTCCGAAGGTAATGTCCGGCGCAACAAATTGTCGGATTTCTTGGACATCCGCGCATCGGGTAAAATCGCCATGAAACTTGAAGGCGAAGAAAAGCTGATCGGCGTTGCCACTTGCGATGTCACCGACGATGTGCTGCTGTCCACGGCCCAAGGCAAGGCGATACGATTTAGCGTCGAAGATATCCGCGTTTTCGCAGGAAGAAATTCTACCGGCGTGCGCGGTATAAAACTGGCCGACAAGGATCTTGTGATTTCGCTTGATATTTTAAAGAATGTCGAGGCCACCGCCGAAGAACGCGAAGCCTATGTGCGTTACGCCAACGCCCAGCGCCGGGCGGAGGGCAGCGAAATAGAGCCAAGCGACGAAGAAACCCCGGCAAGCAACATCACGCTGTCGCCCGACCGCATCAAGCAACTTGGCGACGCCGAACAGTTCATTTTGACCATGACCGCCAAGGGATTCGGCAAGCGCAGCAGCGCGTTTGAATTCCGCACCTCGGGCCGGGGCGGGCAGGGCGTCGCGGCGATGGACCTGACCAAAAAGCATGGCTGGGTGGTTGGCTCGTTCCTGGTTCAGGACAGCGACGATATCATCATCGTCAGCAATGGCGGCACGATTATTAGAACCCCGGTTTCCGATATCCGCATCGCGGGCCGCCGCACCCAAGGCGTCACCGTATTCCGCCTGGAAGACCAAGAGCATGTGGTGTCGGTTGCAAGGCTTGCGGATAATGGCGATGAAGCGGACGTTAGCGGAGCGGCGGAGGAGTAGCGATGAAAAATTTGGCGGAAAGAGCGGACTATGGCCAATTTTTAAAAGACGCCGATACAACAATTGCCGAGGGCATTGCGGCTGCGGTTGCAACGGTTGCCTGCGCCGATCTGGAAGCGGGTTTGCGCGAATATTGGGTTTTGAACCGCGCCACAAAAGTGATTGACAAGCTGAGTCAATTGCCGCGCAAAGAAATTTTGCAATTCTATAAAAAATTTGTGGCCGAGATCGATGCAGCGCATGGCATAATTCCATCTTATTTATGGGATCGCATTTCTGCGCTTAAATCTAATCCCAGCGCCGCGCGTGTTGCCGCACAGCTTGCTTTCGACGTTATGGCTGCAGACGGCGAAATGGGCGCATTCGAAGCCGATATGTTCATCCATAAAGTTTGCAAAAATCTGGGAATCGACGCCGAAAAAGATTTTGGCATGAAGTAAAGCAGTCAGAAATCAAATAGCAAAAAAAACATTGTCATCCCGGACAAGCGAAGCGCGATCCGGGATCCAGGGGCTGGGACACCGTTTTTGTGGCTCTGGATTCCCGCTTTCGCGGGAATGACGGGGTGTTTTTGTCATTCCGAAAGAACGTGGCGATTCGAAATCTATAATCAAGGTGTGCAGCGAATAGACAATTTGCAGATTCCGGGTCAGCCCAAATTAACTTAGATGATTCGGTCAGGAATAGTTTATGGACAAAACATCGAGCTCTATCATCATTCATGGTACTAGGGGTTCACCCCAAGCGAACTGGTTCCCGTGGCTTTCGGAAAAGTTGTATGAAAAGGGATATAATGTCGTTATGCCGGATTTTCCAACGCCCGAAGGGCAAAGTCTTGAAAACTGGCTGGCTATTCTCGATTCCATTCCTATCGACCAAAACACGATTCTAATCGGCCATTCGATCGGCGCCGCATTTGTTCTGCATGCTTTAGAAAGGCTTGAAATTGCCATTCGCGCCGCGATCCTTGTTGCGCCTTTTATGGCAAGATTAAACTTGCTGGAATATGATGCGCTGAATGCAAGTTTTATTCAGTGGCCTTCCGACGGGCGCTTGATACGCAAAAAAGCAAAATACTTTTTTTGTATTGCTGGCGACAATGACCCTTATGTGCCGCTGTCTCTATCTCAAGAGGTTGCGGATAAATTGGACGTTGAGTTGCAAGTTGTCAAAAATGGGGGGCATTTAAACGCCGAATCGGGATATACTCAATTTCCTTTATTGCTCGAATATGTTATAAACATCCCATCATGACCAAGCGCACCGCCATATATCCCGGCACTTTCGATCCGATCACTTTCGGGCATTTAGACATTATCCAGCGCGCGGCGCGGGTGGTGGATCATTTGATCGTCGCGGTCGCGGCCAATGCCGGCAAAACGCCGCTGTTTACGCTCAAGGAACGCACTGCCCAGGTGCAAAAGGAAATCGCCGATCTGCGCCTGCCTAAAGGAGCCGCCAAAATCACGGTGGTCAGTTTCAACAATCTGCTGATGCATTTTGTTAAGCAGCAAAAGGCGGGCATTATTATCCGCGGCCTGCGCGCGGTTTCGGATTTCGAATATGAATTCCAAATGGCGGGCATGAACGCCAAATTAGACGATTCGGTCGAAACGCTGTTTTTAATGGCATCCGACAAGCACCAGCTGATTTCCTCGCGCTTTGTCAAGGAAATCGCGCAGCTGGGCGGCGATGTCAGCCATTTCACAAGCCCCCGCATCGTCAAGGCGATGGACCGGAAATTCGGCTAAAGGCCGCAATTAATGCTTGCCAACTCGCTGGGTTTTGGCTACTAAGCCCTTTCCGTTCACTGAACACCGTCACTGCACACTGGAACGGGCTCGTAGCTCAGCGGTAGAGCATCTGACTTTTAATCAGAGGGTCCTGGGTTCAAACCCCAGCGAGCTCACCAGCCTTCGCCGTACAAATAAACATTAGCTGTAGGGGTGGGGTGGTTTACTCCCCTTAATATCCCTTATTTCAAATTTTCCTAAAAAAACATAATTTTATTCTATAAAATTATAAAATATTCATAACTATATATAAATCAACGTTTTTAACTGTTTACATTTGAATCTTTTTAAGATACTTTTGCATCCAAGTTTAGGGCTGATTTTTTGCCCGACATGGTATAAGGTGCAACCAAATTTAACGGGATGGAGAACGACATGGGTAGAAATTCAAATTTAGCGGTATTGGCAGCGGCGGCAGCCACTTTGGGCGGATGCCAAATGACACAAATTGACGGTATCTCAAATTTTGTAAGCAATATAGGCAGCGGCGGCGCCTTGCGCGACAACCAAAGCCTTTTGGTGGTTGATAACGGTCAGGCGTATTTGTTGCGCGACGGCAAGGTTTTCACCGATAGCAGTTTTGATGCGGCGGCTTTCCAGCAATTGGTTGCAAGCGGCGATAAAATCGATCTAGCCGAAGGCTTAAGATTCGTTCCAACCCTCGCCGAAGGCCAGGAAATCCGTCTGCGCGCAGCAAGCATCATCGCAACCGCGCAAGACAACGCCAACACCGCTTTGGCATCCGGCGTGGATCAAGTCGGTCAAACCAGCGTTTATGCGGTCAATAATGTCACCGTCAGCGCGGTGAATGGCGGAATTTCGACGATTACTTTGGGCGGCGTTTCCGCCGTTCGGGTCGAGGATTTGCAAAAAGCTTCGGAACGTTTCGTTCCAGCGGAACAAGCGTCCGAACCTGTTTCGGCATTGACGCCCGCGAAATTGCAAGGATTTGCATTGGCGTATACGCGCTAAGGCAGAGCCTAGTTTCTAATAGCCCTTTTGGCCATCCGGCCAAAAGGAGCAAATATCAAAAAGGGGAATATTATTATGGCAAAAGTAAATCGTTTGGGCGGCCTGGTCGCCGGTATTGGCGTCGCTGTCGCAGGATCGGGCATAGCGCAGGCGCGGGATATTGAAACGCCGGTAAACGGCAATATCGGATATGCCGCGCTGGATGCGGATAATACGCAGCGTATTTTCGGGGCGCGGCGCGGGTCGGTTGACGCGACCATGATCGCCAATGTCAATGGTAACGCCTATGTTTTGCTCGACAATAATTCCCTTTTCAAAGTTGCCGGTGATGTCGATACGAACATGTTCCAGGATGGCGTGATCGACAGCTATGCGATGAATTTGATCGCGATTACCAATCCTGCGGAATTGCGCGAAGCTTTGGCCGCGGTACAAGAAAGCATCTCGGCGCAGCAAAACATCAACCAAAGCGGCATCGCCGCCGATTTCGACGAGCAAGTCTTTTCAAACATCCTGCCGCTTAAAATCAAGGCTGGCACGATCCAAAATATAACCACAGACGGCTTTGCCAGCGCCGGTTATTATGTTGACGCCGTGTCGGCGCCAACGGCTTTGTCCGGTGAGCCGACCCGTCTTGCGAATCAGCTGGATGCTTTGAACAATTCGGTTGTGACGGCTTATGCCAACGCGGTGCAGCGTGAAGCCGCCTCGAGCAGCAATCAATTTGCGCTCAGTTCCGGCGATATGCTTGGCCAAACTTTGTTTAGAGATGGCACACCTTCTTCGACAGAAGGTTTTGCTTCTGTAAATGCTGAAACGCCTGCTGCATCCATTGTTGAATCTTCCCCCGGCGTCGTCACAAGATTCGATGGTCCTGCGGAAAATACCGGCGGCGATTTGGTCGACGATTTGTTAGCAAATCGTACTGTTGCAACTGCAAGCAACCCTGTTGCTGAAGCGCCTGTAAATACGCCTGAAACCACTTATGCTACTTCAGTGGAAGCGCTGCGCGCGCATTTGGCGCAACCGGTCGGCTCGATGGACAGCGGCGAATACAACGCCCTGCTGATGCAAGTCGCCTTGGAAAATCCGCAATTCGTTATGTATCCGCTTTCATCCGCTGGCGAGGAGCCTTACTTGGCGCTTCCGAACAGCGATGGCGGTAATACAACCGTACCCTTGACGCAGGCCGTGATTGCGGCATTGCCGGCAAACCCTTCCTTGGTTGTGGCGCAAAACACGCCTAAACCGACAGGCGAATTGCTGCCGCTTTTTGTCGAGACAGAAGCGCCAGTTTTGGCGTCGAATGTTCCGGTTGTGAACCCAGCAAGCATGGGCGAAACAACTTTCGACGTTCTGGCGGATGAAACTCCGGTAACGCCAAGCTTGGCCGATGCGGGCAATACCAATCCTGAAACGACAACGGAACAGCCTGTAACTCCGACTGTACCACCCGTTTTGGCGCAAGATACGCCAGCGGTTGAACAGCCCGTTCAACCTCCTGTTGTAAGCAACGAGACAAACGCTGCGGCACTTGAACAGCAAATACATGGTTTGGAATTGGCGCTGCAAGATTTGGCTGACCAAGTTGCCCAAGACAGAGCGGCGCGTGCAAACGCGGCAGAACAGCTTCGTCAAGAATGGGAGCGCATTCAGGCCGCTGCCCAGCCAGGTTCGGCCCCGTCTTTCGATCCGGTTATGGCCGAAAGAATTGTAAGGTTGGAAAATGCATTGGCGGCTTTGCAAAATCAGCCTGCGCCGACTACCGATAATTCAGCGCTAGCGGAGCTGCAAAAGCGGGTTGCTCAACTTGAAACCACCCCTGTCGTCGGCCTGCAAGGCGAAGCCGGAGAGCAAGGCCCACAAGGCCCGCAAGGTATCGCCGGCGTTGCCGGGGAACAAGGCCCGCAAGGCGTTCAAGGCGAACGTGGAGAGGCTGGTGCAGCCGGAAAAGACGGCGTCGCCACGATTCCGCTTTGGGCCAAAATCACCGGCGGTGTTTTGGGTCTTGGAACTTTGGTTATGGGTGCTTTGACATTCGGCCTGTCCAAGAAAGTAAAGGCCGCAGAAGCGCGCGCAGAATCCGCAAAATCTTCCGCCGACGCCGCATCCAGGGATTTGGCGGCGGCGAATAAGCGTATTGCGGATTTGGAAACCACGCTCAAGCAATTGACCGATAATATGAGTGTGATGGCGCAAGCGCAAAGCAGGCTTTTGACGGTAGTTACCGGCATGGCAGAGGTTATGAATGCGAACGGACTTACAGTTGCATTTGATCCAGCCGCGCTGTCTGCCAACTCCGGCGCGCCGATTGCTGCCAATGACGACAGCGGCGCTGACATGGCCGTTACCGCAGGATCGAATGGTTCGCACAGAACAACGACTGCCGCAGGTGTTGGGGCAGCGGTAGTTACCGGACTCGCCATGCTTGTCGGTGGCGCGCAACAGGCGCAAGCTTCGCCAGCAGCTGTAGACGGGGCCAATGTTTTGGTTCTGCCACAACAGCCGCAACAAGCCAGCTTGCAAGTGGTTGTAGATGGCATCAGCCGCGACGTGCAAGGCGACAGGCTGGAAATGGGTACAAGCACTATTGTCAGCAACTTGTTCGCACAATATACGCGCGGCAGCCGCTAGAAAAACCTGGCGTTGAAATGAATACCCCGCCAGGGCGACTTGGCGGGGTTTTTGTTGCCGACAGAATGTGAACTTATTCGTTCAAACTAAGACTCATCCTGAGCGTGTCGAAGGAT
>CAYRVJ010000011.1:0-17659 GCA_964427785.1 uncultured Alphaproteobacteria bacterium
CTTCTGCGGGTTGATCTGCCGCAGCGGCGGCTGCATCCGCCGCAGGTTCGGCGGTTGCCGTTTCGCTTGCCGCCTGCTCGGCGGCCTCTTTGGCCACGTCTTTGGCTTGCGCCCAAATGCTATCGACGCGGAATCCCAGCACGCCGATGGCGACCACCATCAAAAAAGGCAAAAGGCGCAACTTGTCGAGCATGTTACCTTACCCCCTTTAAGGCTTTTAGCAGTTCGCGTTCGGCGGCGGATTGGCTTTCCTGGTCCGAATGAAAAATGTCTTCAAGCGAATTGGACGATTTTTTCGTTTGCCTGTCTGGCGCTTGCGCAGATTTTTGCAGCAAAGCATCCAAATCGGGGCCGGTCTTTTCCACCCGCGACGAGCGTATCGAATTTTCGAGCTGTCCGGCCAAAAGATCGCCCCGTTCCAGCATGAACAGCATTTCATCGCGCAGGCTTTTGGCCTTGTCGATCATTTCCTGCAAATCCTGGCCCAGGCTTTGCGTATTTTGCTTCAGTCCTTTTGTCGCGGCTTCGGCCCGGCTGGTCGCATCATGGAATTTGCGCAGCAGCTTTTCCATTTCCTCGCGGTCTTCACGCAGCTTGTTCAAGCGATGGTTCAGCATATAAGCGTAAACGATCATCACGCTTAACAGCAAAGCGATCACGATATCCAATCCGAATGCAAGCAGGCCTTGTTCCATATCGCACCGCCCCTA
Organism: uncultured Alphaproteobacteria bacterium; assembly: GCA_964427785.1. GTDB lineage: Bacteria > Pseudomonadota > Alphaproteobacteria > SHNJ01 > SHNJ01 > CAYRVJ01. The sequence continues at coordinate 711 of CAYRVJ010000011.1, forward strand.
TTGCTGCTGAATCATTTTGCCAAGTCTACCGTCGATGCGGATCGCCATAGCATTGCCGCGCCGACCGACGCGCGCGGAAAACATCGGGATGTCGCCGCAGCGTATTTCCACGTCCGACGAAGAATTGGCGTCCAGCATGATTTGCGAGCCGACTTTCCAATTCATGATTTCGCCCAAGGGCAACATCACTTCGTCCAAGACCGCATGCACCGGAACGTCGGTGTACCAAAGCTCGGTGGCCAAATGGCTTTCCCAAATTGTGTCGCGGCCGAATTTTTCGCCCATGAACATTTGCAACAGCAATTCGCGCACGGGCTCCAAAGTCGCATAGGGCAACAGCAGCTCGAGCCTACCGCCGCGGTCATCCATATCGACACGCAGCCGCGCCAAAACAGCGGCATTGGCCGGGCGGGCGATGGTGGCGAAACGAGGATTGGTTTCAAGCCGCTCGGCACGGAAAGTGACTGGGCAAAGCGGATCGAATGCCGCCGTCAGGTCGGCCAGGACGACGTTCAACATGCGCTCGACCAGATTGCGTTCGATGGTGGTATAAGGCCGCCCTTCGATCCGCATCGCGGCCGTGCCACGCCGTCCGCCTAGCAAAACGTCAACGATAGAATAGATCAAAGAGCTGTCGATAACGACCAGGCCGTAATTGTCCCATTCCTCGGCCTTAAACACGCCCAGCATGGCGGGTAATGGGATCGAATTCAAATAATCGCCGAAGCGGATCGAGGATATGTTGTCGAGCGACACTTCGACGTTGTCGGAAGTCAAGTTCCGCAAAGACGTGGACATGACGCGAACCAGCCGGTCGAACACGACCTCGAGCATCGGCAAGCGTTCATAAGACACCATGCCGCTGTTGACAATAGCCTGGATGCCGGACGCCGCCGCGCCCTCTTGGCCGGTTTCGTCGAAACCCAAAAGACTGTCGATTTCGTCCTGGTTCAGGACGCGGGTATTACTAGCCTCGTTCAGCGCCGCGCCATCGGCCCAGTCTTCGTTCTTTTCGCCGTCGGCGGGCGCTTCCGCGCCCTCTTCTTTCGGCTTTTCTTCTGCTGCTGCTTGTTCTTCGGCCATCGTATCGGCTCCGTCAGATTACTGAATCAAAATTTCTTTAAACAGAATATCATGGATTTTCACCGGCTGGGTCACCACATTGACCCTCGCCAGCAATTCTTCGCGCAAGCGGTAAATCCCAGCAGACCCTTGCAAATCTTCGACCTGAAGGCCGCGCAGATAGACTTGGAATTTGTCGACGATGCGGGGGGTTATTTTTTCAAGCTCGGCGACTTCTTCTTGCTTTTCCAGCTGCAAGCTTACGGAAATTTTCATGAAGGTATTTTTTCGTCCGGATGCGCTAAGGTTCACGATGATTTCCGGCAAATCATAAAATACGAAATTTTCGATTTTCTTCGGCTCGTCGCTTTCCGCAGCTTCCTCGCCCTCGGCGGGATGCTCAACACCCAGCATGGAATCCAGCATTCCTGAAAAATAAAGCCCAGCGCCTGCGCCAACCAAAAGAAGGATCGGCAGCACGATGAAGATGATAAGTTTTTTCCCGGCGAATTTTTTCTTGCCGCCTTCTTCCGTCGCGGCGTCTTCGCCTTCGGGCTTTTCTTCGCCGTCTTTTTCTTCTTCTTTCGGTTTTTCTTTTTCTGCCATAAAGCTGCCTTGGATTGGGATGAGCGAAACTTGGGGATGGCTTGGATTTTTAGATATGCAGATTCCGTGCCTATTAAAGTACCGCAGAAAAGTTAACAAAATCTTTTCGTGGCCATTAAGTGCCCGGAAAATTTAGAAAATATGTTTTCATATTAGGCGCTATAACAACCCATCACAAGCCCGGAAAGGCCAGGTCGGCAGAATATGCCCCTTTCAGTGTCGTTGCTGCACGAATTTACCACAGCGAATCGTATAACCCATTGAAAAATCTAAAAGTTGCTTTTGGCACGCTGCATGCAACGACTGCAAACGAACAACTAGCCCAAAAAGCCAAATGGCACCGGGTGAGGATTAGAAAAGATGCAGTCTATAAATTATATTGCCCTATCGCAGCAAACGGCCTTGCGCCGGCAAATGGACGTTATCGCCAACAATATCGCGAACGCGTCGACGCCTGGCTATAAGGCGCAACACACGCTTTTCAGCGAATATCTGGCAAAAACCCAAAACGGCACGCCGATTTCCTATGTCCAGGAAAAAGGCATCGGCACCGATTTTGCCCAAGGTCCGATGCAGCAAACCGGGGCCGATTTCGATTTCGCCATCAACGGCGAAGGATTTTTCACCGTCGGATCCGCAATCGGCAACCGTTATACCCGCGCCGGACATTTCGTCCTGGACGAAAACGGGCAAATCATAACCAGCCGGGGCGACCCGCTTTTAAGCGACGGCGGCGCGCCCATCGTCGTGCCTTCCGCAGCCAAGGATATCAGCGTTACTAAGACCGGCACGATCCTAGCCGATGGCGCGCCGATCGGAAAAATCGGCCTTGTGAAATTCGACCAGCCCAACATGCTAGTGCCTGATGAAACGGGAATGCTGGCATTGCCGGAAGGCTTGGCCCTGACACCCCAGACGGTCGATCAGCCGGATATCAGCCAAGGATTCCTTGAACAATCCAACGTGCAAAGCGTAGTCGAAATGACCAGCATGATGCAGGTCGCCCGTTCTTATGAATCCACCCAGAAAATCATCGAACGCGAAGACGACCGCGTCCGTCAATTAATCCGCAGATTAGGACAAAACCAGTAAAGGCTTTTTTAAAAGGAGAGTAAGTCATGCGTTCCCTCAGTATCGCCGCCACCGGCATGTTAGCCCAGCAAACCAACGTCGATGTCATTTCCAACAACATCGCCAATATCAACACCACCGGTTACAAGCGCAACCGCGCGGAATTCCAGGATTTGCTGTATCAAACCACCCGCCGCGTCGGATCGGCCTCGGCCGATAGCGGCGAGCTGGTGCCAGCCGGCGTGAAAGTCGGCGTGGGTGTCAGAACCGCCGCCGTTTACCGCGTCAACGAGCAAGGCCCCTTGGTCGCCACAGACAATTCGCTTGACGTCGCCATCAACGGCAAGGGATTTTTTCAAGTCCAAATGCCAAGCGGCGAAATCGCCTATACCCGCGCCGGATCGTTCCAACTTAGCCCGACCGGGCTTTTGGTGACGCAAGATGGCTATCAAGTCCAGCCCGGTATCACCTTGCCCTCGGATGCGATCGATGTTTCGATCAACGATTCCGGCACTATTTCGGTGAAAATCGACGGGCAAAGCACTTTGCAGCAAGTTGGACAGTTGGAACTTGCAACCTTCCCCAATGAAAATGGATTGGATTCCATCGGCAACAACCTTTTGCTGGAAAGCCCGTCTTCGGGATCGCCTGTGACCGGAACGCCCGGCTCTGCCGGATTCGGCCAAATGCGCCAAAGATTTTTGGAAACTTCGAACGTCAATATCGTCGCCGAAATTACCAATCTGATCACCGCGCAACGCGCCTATGAAATGAATTCCAAAGTGATTGAAACGTCCGATCAAATGATGGGAACGGTTTCGCAGCTTAGATAACACGCCGCATAACGGGAGCAGTTTGATATGAAACACTTTTTAATAAGCCTGGCTTTGTTGTTTACCGTCATTGGCGCATGCCATGCGGAAGAAACGCAAAAAACGGCATTGTTCCCGGCAAGCGCCCAGGCGGTTCAAGAATCTTTATTGCAAGAGTTGCGCGCCAGGGGCTATGGCCAACCTGTCGCGCTGCGCTTGAACCAAATGCACCGGCCGCTTTTAACGGCGGACGAATCCAACATCCGCGTGACCGATATGCAGATACTGACACAGGCGCAAAGATTCCATGCGAAATTGTCCTCGACCGACAACCCGAATAATATCCTGACCGTGTCGGGACGCCTAAGCCCGCTTGTTACCGTTCCCGTACTGGCCTTGCAGCGCAATGCGGGCGAAGTGATCGAAGAAGCCGATCTGGAATATATAGAAGTCGAACAAAGCAGCTTGGGCAGCAAAGCCATCACCAATCCCGAATTCATCGTCGGCAAGAAGGCCAAGCAATTGATTGCATCCAGAACCATTCTGCGCCCAACGATGCTGGCAGCGCCGGTGCTGGTGCGCAAGGGCAGCAGCGTCATGATGCAGTATGTCACCGGACAGATGACCATCACCAACCAAGTGCGCGCGCTTGAAGACGGCGCGATGGGCGATACCATCCGTGTAATGAACACGCAATCGAACCGCTCTTTGGACGGCATCGTCGCAGGGCCGGACCTGATTCAAACCGGAACCGTTTCAACAACTCAAGCCGTGGCTTTAAAATAGGGGGCTTACTATGCAGACCGTTTTCCAATCCAAGAAAATAATGTTTTTTTCAAAGGCCGCCTTGCTGGCGACCACCTGCCTGTGGCTTTCCGCCTGCGCCACTTTGGACCGCATGGCCGCCATCGGCGAAGCGCCGCCTTTATCAAATATAGAAAATCCGACCATGCAAGCGGGCTATCAGCCGATCAGCCTGCCGATGCCTGCCCCGCTTACGACCGAACGCGAAGCGAACTCGCTGTGGCGCGCTGGCGCAAGATCGTTCTTTAAGGATCAACGCGCAGGCCGCGTAGGCGATTTGCTGACCGTAATGGTGGATATTTCCGACAGCGCCAAGCTGACCAACGAAACCACCCGCGAAAGATCGAACACCGAATCCAACGCCTTGACGCGCCTGTTCGGGCTTGAGGCGGAACTGGCCAAAAAATTGCCGGAAGGCATCTCGCCTGGCGACATGCTCGACATCGAAAGCGAGCTAAGCAACGAAGGCAAGGGCGAAGTCGACCGTAACGAAACCATCAATGTTAAGATGGCGGCGCTGGTGACCCAAGTCCTGCCCAACGGCAACCTTGTCATTTTCGGACGCCAAGAAGTGCGCATCAATTTTGAAGTACGCGAATTGACCGTCGCCGGAATCGTAAGGCCGGAAGATATCAGCTCGGTCAACTCCATCACTTCGGACAAAATCGCGGAAGCCCGGATTTCATACGGCGGACGCGGACAAATAACCGACGTGCAGCAGCCGCGTTACGGCAGCCAGATGTTCGATATTATTTTGCCTTTCTAGATTTTCTAAACCCTTTAATCCCTTTCTACTCCCCCCACAACCTTATGGCCGATAGCTTTGCTATCGGCCAATTTTTTTGCTTAGGGGAAAAAGGCGGATTTATTCGTCTTCGTCGCGGTGCGTGCGTTCGTGCCTTTCGTGGCGCTCTTGCGCTTCAAGGCACAAGGTAGCGATGGGGCGCGCTTCGAGGCGCGGCAAGCCGATAGGCGCGCCGGTTTCTTCGCAATAGCCGTATTCGCCGTTGTCGATCCGCTCTATCGCCTCGTCGATTTTCGATATCAGCTTGCGTTGGCGGTCGCGGGTACGAAGTTCGATCGCCATGTCGGTTTCCATCGAAGCGCGGTCGGTGATGTCCGGCTGCTGCAGGCTTTCTTCTTGGATATTATGGATCGTTTCCTTGGATTCGCGCAGGATGTCTTCTTTCCAGTCCAAAAGCTTGCGGCGGAAATATTCCAACTGCATCGGCGACATGTATTCTTCTTTTGGGCTAGGCTTGTAATCGGGCGACAGGCTTACGAGGTTCATGGAGCGGTTTCCTCTTTAGGAACGAACAGATCTGGTGGAATTTTAAAATTTATGTTTTGCGACTGCAAGACAATTTATTGTCCCATGGCCGGCAATCCCCTAGATATAGGATTCGTATTTAGCCAATTCAATAAGGGCGCGGGTTTCGATTTCATCAATTATTTCAGCCATTTTCGGGCTTAGGTTGCCCAATTCCCGCTGTTTTTGCATCATATCGGCGAGATTTTGCAAGCGCGAAATAGGGAGCGAGCCGACCAACATATCGTGTAAAATACCTTCGAGACTGTTTAGCACGTCTTCCCCGTGCTGGCGGGCCTTAGAGCGATGATCGGTGGCGGAACCCATTGCCTGCAACGACAAAAGCGAGTCGATATTGCCAAGCGGTGAAACGCCGGAAATGCCTTGCGCCTCCTCCGGTCCCTGCAAATGCGCAGAAAAGCTGGATCCGCTTGCGCCTTTGGATCGCGCCGCCCTGCGAACAGACGAAGTCGGAGAGGCCGAATCTGTGGATTTAATTTTCATGGAACTTGAACAGTATAACCTTAAACCTTTAATAGCATATAAAATTATAACCTGCCACACCATGGCAATATAGGTTTTTTGCAACCCATAAAGGCAGCTTACAATATAAAAGCCACTTTTGCGCAAGAATATTTCGGACAGTAGCCTAGGCAAAAATTGCCGGTCATAGGGTAATGTCCTGTCTCAACCCCTTCTAGAATCAAAAAAATAGCATTTATTTTCAGTGTCTTGAAAGTCTCTACGCTTGGCACGAACTTCGCAAGGAAAAGGCCTGAGTAGAAACTTCACGAATATAAGGTGTCTTTATGACAAGCTTCTTTGGGGAACTTATTTTCACAGCATTGCGCAAATCGACGATTGCGATTGCGCTTTGTTTTGCGTTTTTATGGCTTTCGGCAAACCCGTCGCACGCCATGTCCCGCATCAAAGACATCGCAGATTTCGAAGGCGTCCGCGACAATATGCTGGTCGGCTATGGCCTGGTTGTCGGCTTGAACGGCACGGGCGATTCGCTTTCCAGCTCTATTTTTACCAAAGAAAGCTTGATCGGGATGTTGGAACGCTTAGGCGTCAACGCCCGCGACACCAGCTTGAAAACCAAAAATACCGCCGCCGTCATGGTGACCGCAACCTTGCCGCCTTTTTCCCGTCAAGGCAGCCGCATCGACATTAACGTCGCAACGCTAGGCGACGCGAAAAGCCTTTTGGGCGGAACTTTGCTGGTTACTCCCCTGCTCGGCGCCGACGGCGAGGTTTACGCCGTGGCCCAAGGACAGATCGCATCCGGCGGATTCGCCGCCGAAGGCAAAGGCGGCAGCGTGTCCAAGGGCGTGCCGACCAATGGCCGCATCGCCAACGGCGCGATCATAGAAAGAGAGCAGCTGTTCAACCTTGCGGATATGACCAACTTCAAAATATCGCTGCGCAATCCGGACTTTACCACCGCGCGTCGCATTGCCGACGCGATCAACGGATATGTCGGCGGAAGTCAGGCGAAAGCCAACGATCCGGGCACCGTGCAAGTCGTCATTCCAGACAAGTACACCAATGAAACGGTCGCCTTTATAACCGACATCGAACAATTGCGTATCGCCCCTGATCAACAGGCCCGCGTCGTCATAGACGAGCAGTCCGGCATCATCGTCATGGGAGAGAATGTGAAAATCAACACCGTCGCCATCGCCCAAGGCAATCTGACCATAAAAATCACCGAAGCGCCGCAAGTGTCGCAACCTAACGCGTTCTCCGAAACAGGCGAAACCACGACGGTCGATCGCACCAGCATCGCGGTGGACGAACAAAGCGATAACCGCCTGACGGTCTTTAAACCCGGCATTTCGATCCAGGATCTTGTATCCGGCTTGAACGCCCTCGGCATCGGCCCGCGCGACATGATCAGCATCCTTCAAGCGATCAAGGCGGCCGGCGCGATGCAGGCGGAAATAGAGGTGATGTAATGACCGGCATCGCATCGACCCCTTTATCCACTTTCGACGCAACGCAGACGGCGCGTCTGCCGCAAATTTCGGCAGCGGCCAAGAACAAGCAGCAAATCGCCAAAGCCGCAAGCGAGTTCGAGGCGGTATTCTTGAACGACGTTATGCAAAAGATGTTTTCCGGGATTTCCACCGATGGGCTTTTCGGGGGCGGCAACGCCGAATCCATGTTTCGTTCCATGCTGATCGAACAATATGCGAAAGATTTAAGCGCGCGCGGGGGAATAGGAATCAATTCCGCTCTGCAGACGCAAATCATCCGCATGCAAGAGGGTCAATAACATGCACGTACAAAACCCAATGCTTCAAGGCATAGAAATAGCGGGCCTTATCGGCGGCATCAGCGAACAATTCATCGCGCTGATGAAACGGGAAAACGAATATCTGCGGCAAAAGGACTTGCAGAAAATCGGCGACATGCAGATGGAAAAAGCCCGTCTTGGCTTCGCCTATGAAAGCCAGATAAAAATTCTAAAGGAAAACCCGGCAATTGCAGAAGGCATGGCGCCAGCCGTCAAGCAGACCTTGCGCCAAATCGTAGGCGAGCTGGAAGCCGTGGCAAAGGAAAATTTTATCCTGCTCAGCGCGGCAAAGCATGTCAACACCAAGATATTGGAAGCGATCCGCGACGCGGCGATCGAACAGAAACAAGCGCAAAAAGGTTACGGCGCGATAGCGATGCCCGCAGCGGTCAGGCACAGGCCCGACAAGCAGGGCGTATCCGTCAGCCTTGACGAACGATTTTAAGGATGAAAAGCAGGTAGACCATGTCACTCACAATCGCCATGCGCAACGCCTTATCCGGACTGAGCTTGAATCAGTTCGGCATGTCGGTCATTTCCAACAATATTTCTAACGTCAACACCGAAGGCTATTCCCGCAAGCTGGTGCAGCAAATAAGCTTGACCGCGAACGGCATCGGCGCGGGCGTGGATATCCGCGGCGTAACCCGCAACGTCGACGATTCTTTGATGCGGGAATTGCGCACGCAAATGTCACGTTACGGCAGCTATGACGTTCAAAGCCGCTTTCTAAGCCAGGTGCAGGACAAGCTGGGAACGCCGGGTTCCGCCAGCGCGATCAACTCCAATATCGGCCGCTTCGGAGCCGCCTTCGAAGCCTTGGGCGTCGACCCGCAATCCACGCAATCCCATGTCGATTTGCTTAGCGACGCGCAGCGTCTTGCGCGCCAAATCAACGATATGGCCACAAGCGCGGAAAATTTGCGCGGCTCTGCCGACCAGGAAATTGCGGTCACAGTAACAAGAATAAATGAACTAGCCCAAACGATAGATTCGCTGAACACCGAAATCGTACGCAGCGGCGCCGCCACGACGGGGGGACAGTCCACCGCCGATCTTTTGGACCGCCGCGACCAAGCCATACGCGAATTGTCGGAACTTGTGGATGTTGCCACCTATGACCGTTCCGACGGCAGAAGGATCGTCACCATATCCAGCAGCTTCACGCTGGTCGGCGACAGCGCGGCCACCTTAGCCTACACCCCTGCGTCGGCGATCGGGCCTGGAACGACTTTTAATGCCATTACCGTCAACGGTTCGGGCAATCTGACCACGGTAGTCAACAGCGGAAAGTTGAAATCGCTGATAACCACCCGCGACACAACACTGCAAAATTACTTGGCCCAATTGGACACCCTGGCCGTAACCTTACGCGACCAAGTCAACGCCGTGCATAATGACGGCGTCGCCTTCCCTGCACCGCGCACCTTGACCGGAACTTTGGGCGGACTTGCCGGCGCAACCGCATTCGCCGGAACGGGCAGCACCCGGTTCGCCGTCGTCGACGCATCTGGCAACGTCGTCAGCGCGGTCAGCGTCGATTTGACCACCGCCGCAAACATGACCCAGGTTCTAGCGGCCATCAACGCCGGGCTAGGAGCAAACGGAACGGCGTCGATCAACGCCAGCGGCCAGCTTACCATTACCGCGACCAACGCCGCGCACGGCATCGCCATCAACGAAGGCACCGGCAGTGTTACCGCCACCACGCGCGGATTTTCGCATCACTTCGGATTGAACGACTATTTCACCGGCACGGACAATGCCGGTCTGAACGGTGATTTGGCCTTGTCGATTGCCGTCCATCCCACCCTTGTCAGCAACCCAAGCGCCATCGCGCGCGGCGAGCTGAATATAACCGCAGCGGCGACGCAAAGCGGCATCACCCCCGGAGACGGCAGCGTAGCGCAAAGACTTGCCGCCGTATTCACCAGCAATGTCAGTTTCGCTGCCGTGGGCGGCCTTCCCGCCATGAGCGTCAGCATCGCCGATTTCAGCGCGGCGATCATCGGCAACAACGCGACGCTTACCGCGCGCGCCGAATCCAATTTGCAGGAAACCGCCGTATTGCTCGATAATTTGGATTTCCGGGCATCCAGCGAAAGCGGCGTCGACATCGACGCAGAGCTGGCACAGATGACCTTGCTGGAAAACGCCTATAACGCTTCGGCGCAGGTGATCCGCACCGTCAACCAGCTTTTCGACGAGCTGCAAGGAATTTTTAGATAAGAGGCTATTGGTTACAGGAGGAAACAATGAAAACAAAACTAGTTCAATTTTCTTTCTACAAAAGAAATCTTTTTTCCGAGCTCGACGGAAATACGGCGAAGGAAACGGATATCATGAATGGGCCAAATGGCCAATCAGATCTTATCACTTCGGTCCGCGTGCTGAAAAACAGCCCGCTTAGCGCAGAATAAAGAGGAATATTATGGTAATCCGCGTCGGCGATAAAGCGCTTTACAACAGGCTGCAACTGCAGATTCAAACGTCGCAGTACAAGGTTTCGAATTATCAAATTCAAGCCTCGACCGGCCGCGCGGCGCAGAATTATTCGGAAATTTCGGAAAAAGCCAATTACGTCGTTAGCCTTGAAAACAGCTTTATCCGCAACAAACGCTATCAAGACAACATCAAGGTGGTCGATACCAGAATCAACGAATACGAAGCATCCATAGACCATACGCAAGACATCGCCGAAAGGCTGAAAGTATTGCTGACAAGCGCCTTGAACGGCAATAACGCCGAGCTAATCGATCTTTCCACCCAGTCGCTAAGCCTGATGGAAGAATTGCAGTCGGAGCTGAACAAGCAGGTCAACGGCCAGTATATCTTCTCCGGCACGCAAACCACGACCCGCCCTGTCGACATTTACCGCTGGGGCAATCCTATGCCATTCCCGGTCAATTTGGGAGCACCAGCGGATTATACCGTCCCCACCCTTCCGGCGACGCCCACCATATTTCCGACCACCGCCGGAGCGAACGCCACCCATGAATATTTCGGCTATTATTCTGGAAATACCACAAGACCGACGGTGCGCGCCGACGACAATTTGACGGTGACTTACGGCTTAACGGCGTCCGACCCAATTTTCGCGCAAATGATCTATGCCTTGCGGCTTTCTTCAACGATCGGTGCCGCGCCAGCGGCTGAACAGCAAGACCGGATGCAAGGCGCTTTGACTTTGCTGGACACGGTCATACCGGGTCTTGCCGATAAACGCACCGATGTAGGCAGCCAAGGCCGCCTGTTGCAGGAGACAAATTCAAAGCATAATTCGTATCTGAGCAACCTAGAAGGTCTGATTCAAGAAATTCAAGGCGCGGATATTCCGCAGACAATGGCCAAGCTTAGTGCAGAACAGACACAGCTTGAAGCTTCTTTTCTGACAATTGCGCGGATCAACAATGTAAGCCTTGTTAATTACCTGCGCTGATTTTATTATAGGAGCGGTCTATGTTAGCCCATAAATTAAACCAACCTCAACTTCCCACCGGTACTTGCCCCGCCATGACCCCGAACGAATCCAACCCAGCCGTGCCTGCCGCAGACGCCGCAAAAAACGAAAACATCGTGCGCGTCACCAACAAGCTCGGCACTTTCGAATATGACCGCAGCCAAGCGGTGCATTTTCCGGGCGGCATCGTCGGATTCCCCGATTTGCGCCAATTCGGCATCGCTGATCTTCCGACCGATCAAATGTCGCAATTTAAATTGCTGCAATGCTTGGACGAGCCCAGCCTATGCTTTATCGTGCTGCCCGCCGATCCGGCCGGATGCCCCATCGACCAAGAAGATTTGCAAGAAGCCTGCCTGGCATCGAATATAAGCATGGAAAACCTGGCGCTTTTGTTCGTCATCACTATCCGCAGCATGTCTTCTGCCGTTTCCATGTCTATCAACCATCGCGCCCCTATTCTGGTGGACGCCTTAAACCGCACCGCGCGGCAATATGTGCTTTCCAACAACAAATATTCGGTTCAGCACATCCTAAGCTAGTTCCGGTATTTAACCTGTTGTTAACTTTGGCTAGGATAGGCTTAGGAAGTTGCATCCATGACCTCAAGCCCCGCCGAAAACATCATCCGCGACAAACACGACATTCACAAAATGGACGTCCTGCTGCTTTGCGGCGGGCTGGGCACAAGGCTGCGCGAAGAAACCGAATTCAAACCCAAACCCATGGTCGAAGTTGGCGGCAAGCCGGTGCTTTGGCACATCATGAAGCATTATCACGCTTTCGGCCTGAACAATTTTGTTTTGTGCTTGGGCTATAAGGGCGACGACATCCGCGATTATTTCTTAAACTATCACTTTAGGAACAGCGATTTCGCCATTGATTTCTCGACTGGCGACGTGGAAACGCTGACCAACATATACCGCGAAAACTGGCGCGTCACCATGGCCGAAACCGGGCGCGATACCTTGACCGGATCGCGCATCAAGCAGGCTTTGCGCTATGTGCGCAACGACATTTTCATGGCAACCTATGGCGACGGGCTGTCGAACATAGACCTTAAGGCGCTTTTGGAAACGCATTTGCGTTCCGGCAAGCTGGGCACGGTTTCCGCCGTCCGCCCATCGTCGCGCTTCGGCGAGCTGGGCATCAAAGAAGGCATGGTCAACAGTTTTGCCGAAAAACCCCAAGTCGCCGAAGGCTGGATCAATGGCGGATTTTTGGTTCTGAACAAAAAGGCTTTCGATTTCGTCGACGAGGACAGCACCGACATCAGCCTGGAAAACGGCGTTTTGGAACAACTCGCCAAACAAGATCAGCTTGCGGTGCATCAACATGCCGGATTCTGGCAATGCATGGACACATACCGCGAAATGGAAATGCTGAACAACATGTGGAACAAGGGCCAGGCGCCTTGGCGGCTGTGGTAAGCGCATGGCGAAAACGCAAGCCGCGCGCAATTTCTGGAAAGACAAGCGGGTTTTTCTGACCGGCCATACCGGATTCATCGGCGGCTGGACGGCGCTGTGGCTGTCGCATTTGGGCGCCAAGGTTTATGGATTTTCGCTTCCCCCGCATACCGAGCCGAATTTTTTCGGCGCAACCGGACTTGCCAAAGACATCGATCACGGCCTTGGCGATATCCGCAATCTAGACGCCGTGCAAAAGGCAATAGACCGGGCCGACCCCGAAATCGTGCTGCACCTTGCCGCCCAAGCCCTGGTTAGGCCCGCTTTCAAAGACCCCGTCACCAATTTCACCAGCAACGTTACCGGAACTTTGAACATTCTAGAAGCGGCACGAAGCGCGCCGTCGCTGCAATCCATTCTGGTTTTCACCACAGACAAGGTTTATGAAAATACGGACTCCGGGCGGCCCTTTGTCGAATCCGACCGCCTGGGCGGGCACGAGCCTTATGGCGCCAGCAAGGCATGCTGTGAAATTGTGTGCGCGTCTTATTGGCATAGCTACTTCAAGCCGAAAAACATTCCCCTTGCCGCTTTGCGCGCCGGGAATGTTATCGGCGGCGGCGATTGGTCGCAAGACCGCCTGCTTCCCGACGCAATGCGCGCCTTTGACCGGGGCGAAACGCTTACCATCCGTAGCCCCGAAGCGGTGAGGCCATGGCAACATGTGCTGGAACCTTGCCTTGCCATTTTGATGGCGGTTGAAAATATGGGCGGCAAAAGCACCGCAGCACTGAACAGCTTTAACATTGGCCCGATGGCCGAAGACGCGCGCACCGTAGGTCAAATCGCCGATCTTGCCGCCGCGCATTGGCGCAAATCGACGGGACAACCGGCGCAGTGGCGGCACCAACCCGGCGACGGCATTTACGAAGCGAAACTATTGACCCTGGACAATTCTAAGGCGCGGCGTGATCTTGGCTGGCAGCCTCTATGGGATGTCGATCAAGCGATGCGGCACACGGTCGAATGGTATGCCGCTTACCGCCAGCAGAAAGACATGAAGGAATTTTCCTTGCAGCAAATTGAAAATTTTAGCGCCCCTCAATTAAAACAAGCATTGGCATAACCTATGATCGTAACATCCCTTTCGCCCAAGAACCAAAAGCAGCTAGCGCCGAAAAACACCTGCCGTTTCTGCGCGTCCAAGCTGTCGCAAAGCCTTTGCGATCTGGGCATGAGCCCGCCGTCCAACCGCTATCTGCGCGAAGAACAGTTAAAAGATATGGAGCCGTTTTACCCGCTGCACGCCTATGTTTGCGAAAAATGTTGGCTGGTGCAGCTGGAACAATTCCACACAGCCGAAGAAATCTTCGCGCATGATTACGCGTATTTTTCATCCTATTCCACAAGCTGGCTGAAACATTGCGAGGCCTATTGCCAAAAAATGCAAAGCGTTTACGGCATCGGCAAAGATTCGCTTGTGATCGAAATCGCCAGCAATGACGGCTATTTGCTGCAATATTTTGTTAAATCCGGCGTGCCTGTTTTGGGCATTGAGCCGGCTGCGAACGTCGCCAAGGTGGCAATCGACAAAGGCGTTCCCACGCGCGTCGAATTTTTTGGCGTCGTTTGCGCCAAAAAACTGGCGGCAGAAGGCAAACAGGCGGATTTATTGCTGGGCAACAACGTGCTGGCTCATGTGCCGGATTTGAACGATTTTGTCGCGGGCCTGAAAATCTTGCTGAAACCTAAAGGCATTATCACTTTTGAATTCCCGCATTTGCTACAATTGATGAAGCAAAACCAATTTGATACTATTTATCACGAGCATTTCTGCTATTTCTCACTGCTTGCAATCGCCAAAGTGTTCGCGCATCACGGCCTGACCATTTTCGACGCCGAAGAATTGCCGACCCATGGCGGCAGTTTGCGCATCCATGCCTGCCATACAGGCGAACGCCCGCAAGCGGCGGGATTCAAATCGGTTATGGATCAGGAAAAATCCTATGGACTGGACAGCGCGGCCATTTATGCCAGCTATGCCGAACAAGTGCGCGAAACCAAACGCAAGCTTTTGGAGTTTTTGATCAAGGCCAAGCGCGACGGAAAGAAAATCGTGGGTTACGGCGCAGCCGCCAAGGGCAATACGCTTTTGAATTATTGCGGCGTGCGCGGCGATTTCTTAGATTATGTGGTGGATTTGAACCCGCACAAGCAAAATATGTTTTTGCCCGGAACGCACATCCCGATCTTCGCGCCTGAAAAGATCAAGGAAACCAAACCCGATTATCTTTTGATCCTGCCTTGGAACATCAAGGACGAGGTCATGCAGCAAAACGCCTATATCCGCGAATGGGGCGGCAAGTTCGTCGTGCCGATACCGGAAACAACGATTTTATAATGCGCTTTACCCCCGCCCCCCTTTCCGGTCTTTTTATCGTCGAGCCTGAATTACATACAGACGAGCGTGGCTTTTTTGCCCGCAGCTGGTGCGCGCAAGAATTTGAAAAGCAAGGGCTGAATCCGAATCTTGTCCAATGCAGCATTTCTTTCAACCATAAGGCTGGAACTTTGCGCGGGCTTCATTATCAGGCACCGCCGCACCAGGAATCGAAATTGGTACGTTGCACGATGGGCGCAATTTTCGATGTCGCGGTCGATATCCGTGAAAACTCGCCGACTTATTTAAAATGGTTTGGCGTAGAATTGTCGGCGGAAAACCGCAAGGCGCTTTATATCCCGCACGGCTTCGCGCATGGATTTCAAACTTTACAGGACAACAGCGAAATTCTGTACCAGATCGCCGAATTTTTTAATCCCGATGCGGCGCGCGGCCTGCGCTGGGACGATCCCAAGATCGGGATCAAATGGCCGGACGCGAAAAACAGGATTATTTCAGATCGGGATATGGGATACGCGCTTATTGTAAATTAGCGGCATTTGTTTGGAAAAGCTGCGGCATAGCGCATTACCGTTTCAAACAACGTTACTTCCATGGGTCTAATCGGCTCGGCGTGCAGCCTGCCCATAAGATCTCTTGGGGTTTTTGGCAAATGCTTGTCCGGCTTTTTATTTGGCTTCGCCGAGCGAGGAACACAAGCATGTTCCAGCTTTTCCGGGCCGAATTTTTTGGTCATAAATTTCACCGCTTGCGCGCGCAGATCATCTGCATTGCCATCGAATATTAGATCTAAGGAGGTTTTGCCGTCGCAAGAATGCATGCGGCTAAAAGTCACAAGCGATTCTTCCTCGACCCAATAACAGACCTCTTGCCCCAGCCCATTATGCGGCGGCGCGCCATGCAGAAAATGCCGGTATACCACTTCGCCGCCCAGCCTGGTAATCTGCGCCGACGGTTTCGAGCCGGAAGAGTGCTCTTTAATTCCTTTTTCTGATAAAGCTTTTAGAAACCGGGAATATTGCCACACGCCCTTGGTTTGCAAGAAAGTCTCGGCTTGGCTTTTGGCCCAATCAAATTGCTTTTGATCGCATAGCAGAAAACGGTGCTGCGCCTGCAAAGGCAGGTCTGCCTCTGCGCTGGCTTCGCCTTCGGCAGAAAAACGCACGCCATTCGCAATTGCCAGTTTCGGCGCGTAGCCCAGGGCAAGGTAATCGTCGTTTTGCGCGCTTATCGTCAGAGCCCCCGCCCAATCATGCGTGCCGCGCATTTTTTGCAAGCGTTCTACAACAATGTTAGTGACTCTCATTTGCGGCAAATTGGCCATAAAGCAGCATACCACCCCTATATTATAGGTCTATAGGAAATATTCGTTATCTTTGAAGATAATTTTATTGCGCGGGGGCGGCTTTCTTCCGCCGGGCTTTCGGCTTTGCCTCGGCTGTGCTTTCGGCAGCTGCCTTTGTCTTTTTGCCCTTTTTTGTAGGTGTTGCACCGCCGGTTTTCGCCAGTTTTGCGTCTATCAGCTCGATCGCGCGGTCAAGGGTAATGTCGTCCATATTCTCGCTTTTCGGTATCGAGGCATAAGTCTTGCCATGCTGCACATAAGGGCCAAACCGTCCCTTGCCGACTTTGATCGGCTTTCCGTCGGCGGAATGTTCGCCCAAAACTTTGGCGGCGGTCGCGGGATTCGCCGCTCTACCGAATTTCGGCTTG
>CAYRVJ010000012.1:0-17543 GCA_964427785.1 uncultured Alphaproteobacteria bacterium
CCCTGGACGTTTTCAAGCAAGCGGCGGCATTGGGATTTTCGGCAATTTATTTGCCGGAAAAAAGCGGCGGAGCGGGGCTTGGGCGGCTGGACGGCGCATTGCTTTTTTCCGCGCTGGCGCGGGGGTGCATTTCCAGTGCCGCCTATTTGTCGGTGCATAATATGGTACTTTGGGCCTTAGAGCATTACGCGCAAGACGCCATCAAGAAAAAATGGTTTTCCAAATTGATCGCCATGGAATCGCTGGGCAGCTATTGCTTGACCGAACCGAATGCCGGCTCGGACGCGGCGTCCTTGCAGACCAAAGCCGAGAAAACGGCGGATGGGTATATTTTGACGGGATCGAAAAATTTTATCACCGCAGGCGGGGTCAGCGATATTTACATCGTCATGGCAAGAACCGGCGGGCAGGGGGCGGGCGGTATTTCCGCTTTTGTGATCGAGCGCGGCGCAAAGGGGCTAAGTTTCGGCAAGCCGGAACAGAAAATGGGATGGCGCAGCCAACCCACGACATCGGTGCATATGGATCGCGTCGCCATCCCGCAATCGCATTTGCTAGGCCAAGAAGGCGAAGGTTTCAAAATCGCCATGCGCGCGCTGGATGGCGGGCGGATCAACATCGCCGCCTGTTCCATTGGCGGGGCGGAGGCGGCGATGAATATGGCCGCAAGCTATATGCATCAACGCAAGCAGTTCGGCAAGAATTTGACCGAATTCCAGGCGCTGCAATTCAAGATCGCGGATATGGCTAGCAAATTGGACGCCGCAAAACTTTTGACCTATCGCGCCGCTGTCGCCATGGATCAAGGCGATCCGGCGGCGCCGCAATATTGCGCTATGGCAAAAAAATTCGCGTCCGAGGCCGCCTACGCCATCGCCGACGAGGCGCTGCAAATCCACGGCGGCTATGGCTATATCCGCGAATACGGCATAGAGCGCATTTTGCGCGATCTTCGCGTCAACCGGATTTTAGAGGGCAGCAACGAAATCATGCGCATGATTATCGCAAGAAAGATTTTGGAATCTTTCGCCGCATGACCGATAGCATTTTATTTTCCGAAAAAAACGGCGTCGGCCTTGCGCTTTTGAACCGCCCTGGCGCGCTGAACGCTTTGTCGCACGAGCTTATAGCGGCGGCGTATGCTCAGCTTGAAAAATGGTCAACCGATCCCGCGATACGCGCCGTGATCGTTGCGCCGAATGGCGGGCGCGCCTTTTGCGCCGGGGGCGATTTGCGCGCCCTGTACAACGCCAAGGACGATTTGGATTTCGGCGCGAAGTTTTACGATATCGGTTATCGTCTGCCATACATCGTCGCCAATTTTCCAAAGCCGGTAATTTCCCTGGTCGACGGCATTGTCATGGGCGGCGGGGCGGGTCTTTCGATCCACGCATCGCGCCGCGTGTTGACGGAAAGGACGCTGTTCGCCATGCCGGAATGCGGCATCGGATTGTTTCCCGACGTGGGCGCGAATTGGTTTTTACAGCCCGCGCGCGGCATCCCAGATCCCGTTGGCTTGTTCATCGCCTTGACCGGATACAGGCTGAACGCCGCCGAAATGCTGCCTCTGGGGCTTGGCGATTATTATGTGGAATCAAAAAATATTCCAGAACTTATCGAAGCGCTGCAAAAAGACAATTCGGATATTGACGCCACATTGCAAAGTTTCTCTAAACTGACCGAACAGCCCAATGCGATTCAATCGAATCAGATTTGGATCGAAAAGCAGTTTGGCAAGGAGGATCTTGGTGCAATCGCGTCCTTTGCTCCAGCGAACGATTTTCAAAACATGGCGATGCGCCATATCCGCGCCAATTCGCCGACCAGCATGGCGATCGCCTGGCAAGCGATGCGAAAGTCTTTCGATAAAAACCTCAAGCAAGTGATCGAGATGGAATATCACATGGCGCAAAATTGCCTGCGCGGCGAAGAATTTTTCGAAGGCATTGATGCGGCCGTCATCCGGAAGGATAGAAATCCTGCATGGAAACCGGATACAATCGAGCGTCTGGACTGGCAGAAAGTTGAGCGGCATTTCCAGCCGCTATCACATTTACGTTTTTTTCTTTAAAGCTCAAAAATAGCTTGATTTTTGCGAAAATTAGTATTATGATGCAGTTAATGTAATTAAAATACTTTTTATAGTATCAAAATGGCTACGGTTTAATAGTTTGTTAACTGTTTTGAAGTATAAAAATATACAATGCAATTAAAATGTTTCTTATAAAGAAACCACCATATGCTCCCGCTTTTTGCTATACTGGGGGCATTCGGGCACAAGAGGGAAGAGTAAAGTAAGGGGGTTTATAATGCCGATTGCCATGAGCGCCGATCACAAACATTCCGATACGCGGATGATGCAAGCCGGGGTTAAATTAAGCCTGAGCGCGCCGTTTCGGTTGCCCGCGCTGAAAACTTTATCGCGCCCGCAATTGGACGAAAGATTGGATCCGCTGTTCGAATTGACCACCGAGGAAATATTGATGATCCGCGAAAAAACTTATGCTGTTCTCGATCGGATGGATGAATTGGAAGCCGCCGGGCAAAAAGTCCCGGTCATAGAGTTCGAAGAAATTTTGCGCGGCGCGGCCGTGCTGGAACAGCTTTTGGCGGAACGCATGCAAGGGGTAGTGCGCGGCAAAGGCGGCGAAATAATCCGCAAAGCGGAAGCGATGTAATTTTAAGGCAAAAGGGTAGGAGGATAAAATGAGCTTGGATTTAATCAGAGAGAGAGCGCAAAAACGAAACATTCCTGATGTAGTTCAAATTACGAGCGGAGATGGACTGGACGGTCTTTACCCTGCACATAGAGTGGCGCGCTCCGCTGAAACGGCAAGAGTGGCTGCTATTGTTGTGCAGCGTGGCGCAGGACGCGGCATGTAATTCACAAATAATTTCGATAAAAGCCGCCTTTTGGGCGGCTTTTTTTATGGGCTTTTTATGCGCCCGAACATGACAAAAAAACTAAAGACAAAAATCCTTAATTTTACTATCCCTTATTCAAATTGCTGTTATAATTAAATTATGTCATCGCCTATTTCCAAATTTTGCCGATTTGTGCTTGTCGCGTTTTTAACGCTTGGCTTCGCGGCCATGGCTGAGGCGCAGGACAAATTCGATCCTTTCCGTCCAGGATCGACTGCCTCTAGCCCGCCGCAAGACAGCATTCCCTCGTCCGGCGACAATATCCCCTATTCCGATTCCTTTACCGCATTGGGCAAGCCGCCAAGCTCTTTGGAAAAGCTGCGCTTTGCAAGCCGCGAAGAAGAAGCTTACTTTGAATCTTGCCGCCAAGATGCGTTGCAATCCGGCGCCGACATAAGCCGCATGAACCATGCGGCGGGATTTTTGGACATACGTTACAGCGATCCGTCCTGTTCGGGGTTTGTGGTCGATAAATTGCTAACCAGCATGGAAATCGCTTTGCGCGACGATCCAAACGCCTTGACTGAATTGCAGAAAAACCCCGATTCCCGCCGGAAATTCGAAGAATTGAAAAAGGCCTATGCGCTATTAAGCCGGGCAGAAGCGCCGCAACCGTTCAAAAAAGTTCCACAATATACGGCTCCGCAAACGCCGAACAGCCTTAGCGCGTCGCAATTCGCCTCCGCGCCTTTTGATGACATTTATGGATATGGCGGCGGATTCTTTCAGGACGATTCCAGCCGTTATGTTTCCTCGGAATGGTGGGCGCAGGATTACAGCGCGCTTGATCGCGAGGCGCGGCAACGCAAAGCCGAAAGGCGCAACAGCTTTCTGCGCCGGGGCGAAGTTTCCATCACCCCTGGCGGCAATAGCGGCAGCCCCTTACAAAACTCCATGGACAGCGCGGTGCAAAAGTTCCAGGAAAACGAAGATCGCGGCCGTCCGCGCAGATAGTATAAAGCTAGCCGCCCCATGAAGCCAAAATCCAGACATATTGCCGTTATTTGCGTCGCCGCTTTTTTCGCATTGGTTTTCGTCCAGGCGATAGCGACGATGCATACCCAATCTGCCCCCCAGCATCTAGTGGCTATGGATTTCACGGCCGAATATGATTTGATTGAAACCGGCGGCCAAAATTTGTCCTCGCGGGACTTAGCGGGTCTTTATCAAATCGTCTTTTTCGGTTTTACCCATTGCCCCGATATATGCCCCACAGAGTTGCAAAGGATGTCGGTTGTTTACAACCTGCTTTCGGAAGAACGGCAAGACAAGTTGCAAATGATTTTTATCAGTGTCGATCCGGAAAGGGACGATCAGGCGGCCATGCTGGATTACATGTCGAATTTCGATCCCGCGATTAGGGGGCTTACCGGAACGCCAGAGAAAATTGAAATGGCCGCAAAGAATTTCAAGGCCTATTTCAAGAAAAGCGTTCAAGCCGACAATCCACAATATACGGTCGACCACACCGCGCTTTGGTATCTTGTTGGGCCGGACGGCAAGGCGATCGGCGTTTTCAAGCCGGAGGCAACCGCCGAGCAGATAGCCCAGGATTTAAGCCGTTTAATCCGCTAGGCTTGCTTACAATCCCAGCTTGATTCTGGCACAATGTTATAATATAACATTGTACAGGCGGCAGCATATGAATACAAAAATTATACCTTTTAACAATCCGGCCTTAACGGACGGAATCGACGCGCATGGCTTTATCCCTCATGTCACGCTGGACAGGCTTTGCGTGCATTATGGCAATTATTGCGCCTTGCATGACGTTTCGGGAATTATTTTCAAAGGCAGCTTGACGGCCGTCTCCGGGCCGAACGGCGCCGGAAAAACCACTTTGCTGAAAACCATATTGGGCATAGTTCCGCCGACTTCGGGTAGCGTCGAAATGGCCGCCGGAAGCATGGGGTATCTGCCGCAAATTTCCGAATTCGATCGCGATTTTCCGATCCGCGTCATCGATCTGGTCGCTATGGGCCGCCTGAAGCCGTTTCATTTCCTGCAGAATCCGCTTAAGACGCATAGGCAAGATATCCTTAATGCCATGGAGCAAGCCGGGATAGCGCATCGCCAAAATCATTTGATCGGGGAAATTTCCGCAGGCCAGTTGAAACGCGCCCTGTTCGCGCGGATGATATTGCAGAACGCCGATTTGCTGTGCTTGGATGAACCTTTCGCTGAAGTGGATGAAGAAAGCAGGCGCGGCCTTATGTCCATCATTTTGCATCTGCATCGCCAAGGTAAAACCATCATTATGGTCAGCCATGACAGCGCCTTGGTGCAAAACGCCTTCCCGCAAAGCATTGTTTTGGACCGCAAACTGATCTATTGGGGCGGCACGGCACAAGCGCCGCTTCCTGCGGCCATGCCGGCCCATCCCCATTCTTCGCAAATGGCTTGAAATCCATGCTGCATGATTTTCTTATCGCTCCTTTTGTCGAATTTCAGTTCATGCGCAAGGCACTTATTGCCGCTTTGATTCTAAGCATTTCGGCCCCGGCATTGGGCGCTATGGTGGTGGTGCGCCGGCTCAGCCTTGTGGGCGACACCATCGCGCATGCGATTCTGCCCGGAGTTGCCGCCGCCTATCTTTTTTTCGGCAAATCCATGTTGGCGCTTAGCCTGGGTGGGCTTGCAGCGGGGCTTCTCGCCGTGCTGTTTTCCGGCATGATCGTAAAAGGCACAAAACTAAAAGAAGACGCCAGCTTCGCTTCGATTTATTTATTGTCCTTGGCGGGCGGAACCTCGTTGATTGCGTTGAAGGGCAGCAATCAGGATCTTTTGGATTTGCTGTTCGGGAATATTTTGGCGATTCCTGAATCTTATTTTTATTTTCAGATATTTACCGCCATAACGACATGGCTGATTTTCTTCGGCTTTTATCGCCTGTTCGTTGCCGAGGCGTTTGACGCCAATATGTTGCGTATCGGCGGCGGCAATTGGTATTATTTCGCATTTCTTGCGCTGGTGGTTTTGAACATCGTTTGTGCCCTGCAAGTGTTTGGCGCGTTATTGGCTATAGGGCTGTTCGTTCTGCCCGCGATTGTTTGCCGGCTGTGGTGCAGAACTTTACCGCAATTGATGCTGGCATCGGCCGTTATCGGCGCAGTTTGCGGTTATATAGGACTGCTTGCGTCCTATCATTACAATGTCCCATCCGGGGCCAGCATTATTCTAAGCCTTGGCTTTTTCTATATTTTGTCGCTGGCGCTAGATTTTCTGCGTCGCCAATGGCAGAATAACGGCAGAATGATCATAGCCCCTTCGCCCAAATCATAGGAGCCACCCAAATGCGCTTTATCGCAATTTTACTGTCATTACTGTTGATGCCTTCCTTATCTTCTGCCCAGGAACAGGTCGGGAAAATTAAAGTGCTGACGACTTTCAGCATTCTGCAGGACATGGCAAAAAATGTTGGCGGCGATAAAGTCGAGGTGGAAACTATCGTCCCACCGGGTCAGGACGTTCACTCTTATCAACTGTCGCCCGACGACATCAAGCGCGCGGCATCGGCCCATATATTGATCGCTAACGGCCTTGGGTTTGAATCTTGGCTGGATAAATTGGTGCAATCTTCTGGTTTTAGCGGAAAACTGGTGATCGCGTCCACCAACGCCATGTGGATACCGCTAGGTAAAGACGATACAAAATCCACTATGTTCAAACAAAAAGGCAATAACTACGATCCGCATGCCTGGCAGAATTTGAACAATGGCCGCGTTTATGTGGCTAATATCGTCAAGGGCTTTGCAGAAGCCGATCCCGACAATGAAAAGCTTTACAACCAAAACGGTATTGTCTATCGCAAAAAAATGATGGAATTGGATCAATCGGCGGCGGCGCAATTCCGTAAGATTCCCGATGATCGGCGCAAGATGGCGACGTTTCACGATTCGATGGGATATTTCGCACGCGCCTATAGGATCAAATATCTTACCCTAAAAGGCCCGGATTCCTCTGACGACATTTCGGCGCAAGATACGGCGCAATTTATCGCGGTGATCCGCCAGGAAAATGTCGGCGCGATTTTCGCCGAAAGCCAGGAAGATTTATCGATTATGCGCCAAGTGGCAAGCGAAAGCGGAAAAAAACTGTCCGGCAGGATTTACAGCGACACGCTTGGCCGTAAAAAAAATATCGACGATAGCTATTTGAATATTTACCGGCACAACGTCAACGCTGTCTTAGCGGCTATGGGCGTCAGCGTCAATTAGCTCCGCTAATTTTGCTTTTTGCCATGTTTAGTGCTAGAGAAAGCATACGAATATCGCATGGATGGGTGGCTGAGCGGTTGAAAGCACCGGTCTTGAAAACCGGCGGGGGCGCAAGCTCCTCGTGAGTTCGAATCTCACCCCATCCGCCATTTTATTGCTGGCACTTCTGTTGTTCTGTGCTTTATACTAAGCTTTCGTTCCTCTGGCTTTCTGCCTATTGAAAAACCGGAAAATCAAAACCAAGGAGAAACTATGCCTTATTTCTTTAGCTTAATCCTGTTTTCCCTAATTTTATCCTTGGCGCCGCAGGCACAAGCAGGCAACGCGGATTTTCAGGCATGGCTAAGCAATTTTCGCACCACGGCTTTCCGCGCCGGGCTTTCTGCGGAAACCATCAACCGGCAATTCGCCGCGCTTGAATTTTTGCCGCAAGTCATAGCCTTCGACCGCAATCAAAGCGAATTCAAATTAAGCTATGCGGATTATCACAAGCGCATGGTCACATCGGGCCGGGTTGAAACCGCGCAAGGGCATTTGAATAAAATGCGCGGCTTTTTAGCCGAGACCGAAAAGAATTACGGCGTTCCGGGACACGTGCTTTTGGCGTTTTGGGGAATGGAAAGCAATTTCGGCAAAAACACCGGCAAAATGGATGTGCTTAGCTCGCTTGCGACATTGGCCTATGACGGGCGGCGCGGCGCGTTTTTTGAAAAAGAACTGCTCGCCGCCTTGCGTATGACGGAACAATATCCATACCTGAACATGCCGCTGCAAGGCTCGTGGGCCGGGGCGATGGGAAATATGCAATTTTTACCGTCAAGCTATTTGCAATTTGCGATCGACGGCAATTCGAATGGCCGTAAAGATTTATGGAATGAAAAAGAAGACATTTTTGCCTCCGCCGCCAATTATCTTTCGAAATCCGGCTGGAAGCCGCACCAAATTTGGGGCAGGGAAGTCAAATTGGAACGCCCTATAGATGACAGCATTTTTGGCCTGGAACATCAGGAAACCATCGCGCAATGGGCGGCTATGGGCGTTAAAACCGCAACCAACCAGCCTTTGCCGCAAGCCAGCCACAAGGCATCCTTACTTATGCCGGATGGCGAAGGCGGTCGCGCCTTTTTGGTTTATGACAATTTCCGCGTCATTATGAAATGGAACCGTTCTATCAACTATGCCTTGGCGATCGGGGAATTATCGGATAAAATCATGGTCCAAAAATCAACCCTTGCCTCTTCGGCCGAAACCAATTGATGCGATACTTTATTCTTGCGGCTTTGCTGCTATGGACAACCGGATGCGCCGAAACGCAATTCATCGCCCAGGCGGGAAAAATGCTTGGCCGCGAAGGCGCGTCGTCGTCCGGCGTGCCCTATAAAGTCGGCAAGCCCTATCAGATTGATGGCCGCTGGTACCGCCCGCAAGAAGATTGGACTTATTCGGAAACCGGTACGGCGTCCTGGTATGGCGACCAATTCCATGGACGCCCCACCGCCAATGGCGAAATATTCGATAAAAACAGCATGACGGCGGCGCACCGCACCTTGCCGTTGCCAAGCCTAATTCGCGTTACCAATCTTGAAAATGGCCGCACCGCGAATTTGCGGGTCAACGACAGGGGGCCTTTCGCCCATGGCCGGATTTTGGACGTATCGCACGAAGCGGCGCGGGTTTTGGGCTTTGAATCCCAAGGCGTCGCCAAGGTAAAGGTAGAGCTTTTAACCCAGGAAAGCATGGATTTGGCGACCTCTTTGGGACGCTCACGAGACGGCTTTTCTAGCATGCAGCCTCAGCAGCAGATGGCGGCCAATCAATCTTTACCTTTTTCTAATCAAAACGGCGTCATCGGCGAAGGACGGGGCTTTGCTGCTGTGGAGACACAGATTTTAGAGCAGCCGCACGCAGCGGTGACATCCCCCGATCCGATTGTGCCGCCACAATCATCCCCCGAAACATCTTCATTTATAGCGGCGCAGGCTGCTCCGATGCCAAATTCCGCGCCGCAAAACGCCTTTGTAACGCCGCCGGATTATTCACACGCTGCCAGCGCGCCTGCCACCTCGGTTCCGCCGTCTGTTCCGGCTTCCGGGCGGGGATTATTTATTCAGGCGGGCGCTTTTTCGCAAGCGGACAACGCCGAACGGCTTAGCGCGAAGTTGAAATCTTTGGCCAACACGCAAATCGCCCCTGTGCAATCGGGCGGGCGCACGCTATACCGGGTACGGATAGGGCCACTGTCCAATCATAACGAAGCCTTTGTTCTGCAGGAAAAAATGGCGGCGCTGGGCGTTTTTGACAGCAAAATAATACAGGATTGACCAATGAGATTTTTCGCTTTTTTCGCTTTGTTTGTTTCGTTGCTATTGCCTCAATCCGGCCAGGCCATGGAAACTATGGCCAAGGCCGCCATCGTCGTCGATGCGACCACGGGCACAGTGTTGTTCGATAAAAACGCGGATGAACCTATGCCGCCTTCTTCGATGAGCAAGCTGATGACGGCCTATGTCGTATTCCAGCATCTAAAAGACGGCCGCTTGAAATTGACCGATGAACTGCCCGTCAGTGAGAAAGCCTGGGCGATGCAAGGGTCTAAGATGTTCGTCGCCATAGACAGCAAAGTCAAAGTCGAAGATCTGCTGCGCGGCATGATCATCCAATCTGGCAATGACGCCTGCATCGTTTTGGCCGAAGCCATCGGCGGCAGCGAAGACGAATTCGCCATGATGATGAATCATTCCGCCAAATCTATCGGGCTTTTGGACAGCAATTTCGTCAACAGTTCTGGCTGGCCGGCAAGCGGCCAATATGTGACCGCCAAGGATCTGGCGACGCTTGCCAAAAGGCTGGTCGACGATTTCCCGGAATATATGCATTATTACAAGGAAACGGATTTTACCTATAACAAGATCAAGCAAGGCAATCGCAACCCGTTGCTTTATGGCTATTCCGGCGCGGATGGGTTCAAGACCGGCCATACCGACGAGGCGGGTTATGGGCTGGTCGGCACTGCGGTGCGCGACGGACGGCGCTTGATTACGGTGTTTAATGGCGTAAATTCCATGCAAGAGCGCGCGGATGAAGCGCGCAAGCTTTTGGATTTCGGATTCCGGGAATTCCGCAACATCCGCATCATGGAAAAATCCAAAGTTTATGCCAGCCCAAAAGTCTGGCAAGGCGTCAGCGCCACGGTTGACGCGGTTGGCGGGCAGGACTTGGTCTTGACCATTCCATCTGCGCAGCAATCCGCCATCGCTATCACGCTAACCTATGCCGAGCCCATTTACGCCCCGGTTTCGGCTGGACAGCAAATCGGCGAGATGAAAGTGCAGATCGGCGGGCCATCCGGCAACATCAATTCTTATCCTTTAACCGCGAAAGAGTCCGTAGACAGGGTTGGTTTTTTTGCCAGGGCAAAAAACGGATTTTCTTATATTCTCACCGGAAAAACGGATTAACATGAACAAATCCACGCCAGCGCGCGGCCGTTTCATCACTTTTGAAGGCGGAGAAGGCGTCGGAAAATCCAGTCAGATCGAAAGGCTTGCTTCGGCGTTGCGTCATGCCGGCATGGATGTGGTGCAAACGCGCGAGCCCGGCGGCACACCGCAGGGCGAAGAACTGCGCAAGATATTATTGCAAGGCGATGCTGATAAATGGGATGCGGTTTCCGAAACCTTGATTCTGAATGCAGCAAGGCGCGCCCATGTCGAAAACATAATTAAACCTGCTCTTGCCGCAGGAAAATGGGTTTTATGCGATCGCTTCATAGATTCTACCATGGCTTATCAAGGCTTCGTCAAATCGGTAGGGCGCGATGTCGTGGAAAAAATACAGCAGTTGGTGCTGGGCGATTTCAAGCCGGATTTAACTTTTATTCTGGATCTTCCGACCAGCATTACGCTGGACCGGGTCGATAAGCGCAAAGGCAAAAAAGACCGCATCGAAATGGACTACCACAAAATGCACACCGTCCTGCGCGGCGCGTTTTTGGACATAGCAGGGCGGGAGCCTGATCGCTGCCTTGTTATCGATGGAACCGGCGGTTTCGACGCCGTAACCGACAGGCTTTTGGGCGCGATCAATGCGCGATTCCACACAAATTTGAATCTTTCCCACAAAAAAAGGGCGTGATGCAGCCGTCCTTAAAGACCAATATTTTGATCGGCCACGAAACCTTGCTGAATCAATTCTGGCAAGCGCGGCGCAATGGTAAGCTAGCGCAAAGCTGGATATTCCTTGGGCCGAAGGGGGTGGGGAAATTTACTGCGGCGGCGCATATCCTGCGGGAACTTTTAAGCGAAAGTTTTATCGCCCAAAAGCAGCCGGAAGAAACGGCGGCAGGGCTTTTCGGCGCGCCGGAGCCGTCTCAGCCAAAGCCGGAATTGTCCGTGCATGACCCGGATCATCCGTTATATCGTCAAATCGAAGGCGGCAGCCATCCCGATGTGCTGATTATCCAAAGCGGCAAAGACGAGCAAAAGAAATCTGAAACTTTGGGCGTAGAAGCTATCCGTGAAATCGCCGGGTTTTTTAGCACCAAATCGGCGCAAGGCGGGTACAAAATCGTTTTGATCGACGACGCTGAACGGATGAACCGCAACGCCGCCAACGCGCTTTTGAAAATCCTGGAAGAGCCGCCTGTAAACGGCATGATGTTTTTGATCGCGACCAGTACCGCGCGTTTTCCGGCCACCATCCGCTCGCGCTGCAGCGTTCTGCAATTCAGGCCGCTGGCCATGCCCGCAATGCAGGATTATATCCGGCAAAATCTTTTGCCCGGCGGCAAAGAAGACGATATCCGGCTGTTATCGAATCTTTCCGAAGGCTGCATCGGCGAGGCCAAGGATATTCTGGCCAAAGATGGCATAGCCCTATTCCGTAAAATTACAGAATATATATCCGTGATTATCCAAAATCCGCAAAACTTTCCCTGGCCGCAACTGCATCTTTTGGGCGAGGGGGGCAAAAAGGAATCCGGCTTTGCCGCTTTGATGACCATCAAGGTTTTGCGCTCCATCGTCAAGGGCGACATGCCGGAAACCGCCGCTATAGCCGCGCTCCAGCCTTTGCAATATTGGATGGATATTTATGACGAGGCGGTATCGAACGCGTCCGCCCAAGAGCATTTGTATTTGGACGGGCAGCAAGGGTTGCTTAACCTCTTTGCCAGAATCGCGGGATTAAAGGTTGCGGCCTAGGCAAAATAAGCTATGATAGCGGCTTAGCAACGCTTTGGACCCTTTATGAGCAGCAAAAACTATTACATAACGACCCCCATTTATTACGTCAACGACGTGCCGCATATCGGCCACGCCTATACCACGCTGGCATGCGACGCTATTGCGCGCTTTAAGCGTTTGGATGGGTTCAATGTTCATTTCTTGACCGGCACGGACGAGCATGGGCAGAAAGTCGAAAAATCGGCGAAAACGGCGGGTATGGCTCCGCAAGCGTTTACCGATAAAGTTTCCGAAAATTTCCGCGCCCTTATGGGCGTAATGAATTTCAGCAACGACGATTTTATCCGTACCACCGAACCGCGCCATATCAAGGCGGCGCAAGCTTTATGGCAGGAACTGATCTCTCGCGGTGAAATTTATTTAGGGAAATATGACGGATGGTATGCGGTGCGCGACGAAGCCTTTTACGCAGAAAGCGAGCTTGTAAACGGCAAGGCGCCGACCGGGGCCGATGTCGAATGGGTGGAAGAGCCTAGTTATTTTTTTAAACTATCCGCCTGGCAAGACAAGCTTTTAAAATTCTACGACGAAAATCCGGATTTCATCGGCCCGGATTCCCGCCGCAACGAAGTCATCAGCTTTGTCAAAGGCGGGCTGCAGGATTTGTCGGTGTCGCGCACATCGTTTAAATGGGGCGTTCCGATTCCGAATGACCCCGCGCATATCATGTATGTCTGGCTGGATGCGTTGACCAATTATATGACCGCCGTCGGCTATCCCGATGTCGAATCCGATTCTTACCGTAAATTCTGGCCTGCCGATTTGCACATGGTGGGCAAGGACATTTTGCGGTTTCACGCCGTGTATTGGCCCGCTTTTTTAATGGCGGCGGGATTGCAACCGCCAAAGCGGGTTTTCGCCCATGGCTGGTGGACCAATGAAGGCCAGAAAATATCGAAATCCCTGGGCAATGTGATCGACCCCGTTAAACTGGTCGAAAAATACGGGCTGGATACGGTGCGTTATTTCCTTTTGCGCGAAGTGCCGTTCGGACAGGATGGCGATTTTTCCCATGCCGCCATGGTGCGCAGGGGCAATACCGATCTTTCCAACGATTTGGGAAATTTGGTTCAGCGCGTGGTTTCCTTCGCCATAAAAAATTGCGGCGGCAAGATTCCGCGCCAGGGGCTTTTGACCACGATCGACCTTGAGATGCTGGGCTTGGCGCATCAATTGCTGGACAAGATGCGCGTTGAAATCGACCGCCAGAATATTCACAAGGCGCTAGAGGCGCTGATGGATGTGGTGGTTAAATCCAACCGCTATATCGACGAACAAGCGCCCTGGACGTTGAAAAAAACAGATCCGGCGCGCATGGAAACGGCGTTATATGTATTGCTCGAAACCATCCGCCATTTAGGCATCATGGCAAGGCCATTTATGCCGAAAGCATCCGACAAGATTTTGGATGCGCTGAATGTCGATGCGGATCATCGCGGCTTTGCCGCGCTCGGCATCGCGGGCGCCTTGCGCGAAGGCGGCGAGTTGATTCTGCCAAGCCCTATTTTCCCGCGCTTTTCCGAGGAAGAATCCGCGCCCGTCGCCAAAACCGGCAGCGCATAGAGGCAGGGGTAGGGGATATGCGGATCATCGACAGCCATTGCCATTTGGATTATGAGCCGCTTTCCGCAGATGTGGCGGGTGTATTGCGTCAGGCCAAACAAAGCGGCGTTGTGCATATGCTGACCATTTGCACCAAGCTTTCCAAATTCGATGGCGTGCTGGCGATTGCCGAGTCGAATTCCGAAATATCCTGCACCATCGGCATCCATCCGCATCACGCAGCCGAAGAACATTGGCCTGGGGCGGACGCAATCGTAAAACGCTGCGCGCATCCGAAAATCGTCGGCATCGGCGAAGCGGGGCTGGATTACCATTACGATTTCGCGCCAAAATCCGTGCAGCACGCGCTTTTCCGCGAACATATCGCAGTCGCAAGAACTACCGGATTGCCGCTGGTGATTCACACCCGCGAGGCCGACGACGATACGGCGGCCATTTTAAAGGACGAAAGCGAAAAGGGGGCTTTCCCCTTTTTGCTGCATTGTTTTACGGCGGGCAAGGCGCTGGCCGAAACCGGCATAAAGCTTGGCGGCTATGTGTCGTTTTCCGGCATATTGACCTATAAAAAAGCGCAGGATTTGCGCGATATCGCGCGCGATTTGCCGCCGGATCGCATCCTGGTCGAAACAGATTCGCCCTATTTGGCGCCGGAACCTTTTCGGGGAAAATCCAATGTCCCGGCCTATGTGACGCATACTCTGCAAAAGCTTGCGGAAGTCAAAGGTGTTTCCGTGGAGTCCATGGCGCAGCAGACGACAGAAAATTTTCAAAAATTATTTAGAAAAGCTAAAGTATAAGCTCATGGTGAGCTTGTCGAACCATGAAGCTATGGAAAAATGAAAATATTCACACCCATCCTTCGACGGGCTCAGGATGAGCTTGGGAAGATAATAGCAAGATGAAAATCACAATCTTAGGCTGCGGCAGTTCGGCCGGCGTGCCGTCCATTGGTAATGAATGGGGCAGGTGCAATCCCTTGAACCCAAAAAATCGCCGCTTGCGCCCGTCGATATTGATCGAAGACCAGACCACCTTCATCCTGATCGACACCTCGCCGGATATGCGGCAGCAGCTTTTGGATGCGCGTGTCAGGCGTTTGGACGCGGTGCTGTATACCCATGCCCATGCCGATCATCTGCACGGCATCGACGATCTGCGCTCGATCAATAAGATTCTAAAGCGCGCTTTGCCGATTTACGCCGACCGGACGACCTTGGACACGATCGCGGAATCTTTCAGCTATGTGTTCAAGACTTTGCCGCAAGATCATGGATTTTATCGCCCGCAATTACTGCCTAATGAAATCAAGGGCAGCTTTCAGATCAATCACCTTACAATCGTTCCGATTGAACAAAGCCACGGGCATACCGATTCTTTGGGCTTTCGTATCAATAATTTCGCCTATTGCACCGATGTCGTCGAATTCAAGCCGGAAAGCTTTGAATTGCTGCGCGGCATCGACACATGGGTGGTCGATTGCTTTACCGACGAGCCGCATAACACCCATTCCCACATAGAAAAAACCCTGAATTGGTCGCGGCAATTAGGGGTCAAAAGGGCGGTTTTGACGCATCTCAGCAACCGGCTGGATTACGACAAGCTTAAATCCGTATTGCCGTCTTATGCGGAACCTGCCTATGATGGGCTGGTTATTGAAGTTTAAGGGAGATATGCCATGAATTGGTTAAGCCGCATTAAAGGTTTTTTTCACGGCGCAGGCAACAAGCCTGATGCCGTGGAATTGTCCTCGATGGATTCCTTTCCCGCAAGCGATCCTCCCGGTTGGATCAGCGCAAGCGTCGGCAGCAATTGCGAAGAAATGACGCAAATTGAACAGGACAATGCCGCGCCGCAGACAGCGTATCGTCCTAAGGACGTTGCCTAATCCCGCAACCGTATTTTCCATAATATATATACCTTATAACTTCTTGTCATTCCTCGCTGTGCTCGGAATGACGGATCTTTTATGATATAACCCGCCCTTATGGACGATTCTTTACAGCGTTTATTGGGTATCATGGCAAGACTGCGCGATCCGGAAAAAGGTTGCGCCTGGGACATTAAACAGACATTTGAAACCATAGCGCCCTATACCATCGAAGAAGCCTATGAGGTGGCCGATGCCATCCTTCGCCGCGATATTCCCGATTTAAAGGAAGAATTGGGCGATTTGCTGCTCCAGGTCGTATTCCATGCCCAAATAGCCAAAGAAGCCAGGCATTTCGACTTTAATGCCGTCGCTGCGGCCTTATGCGACAAGCTGGAAACGCGCCATCCCCATATATTTGCCAACGGCGTGGCCCTTAGCGACGAGGATGTGCAAAAAATCTGGCAAGAGAAAAAAGCGCAAGAGAAAGCGGCCAAAAATTCGGGCAGGGAGCAAACTGCCCTGGACGGAATTCCGTCGAATATGCCCGCCCTGCTCCAGGCGGTAAAAATATTGGATAAAGCCGCCGAGACCGGGTTTAAATGGCCGGATTACCGTGGCGCGCTGGCCAAGTTAAAAGAAGAAATGGCGGAATTGGAAGCCGAACTAAACAAGCCGGACACAGAAAAGGACAGCCAAAAAATTTCCGATGAAATCGGTGATTTATTATTTATTTTATGTAATTTATCTGGCTACTTTAAACTATCGCCTGAACTTGTTTTGTTGCAGTCTTTGCAGAAATTCAGGGCTAGATTCCGCCTTATGCAAAAGGAATTGGTAAATCAGCCTGGTGGCGCTAGCCTTGAAGATATGGAAAAAGCTTGGGCGAAGGTGAAGAATCTAGCGCCGAAAAAATAGGCGAAAAAAGATTCCTCGAATCGCTGCGCTACGCTCGGAATGACAAAATTTAACGGCAATGCTTCGCTGCTTCAAGCGGAGACTCTCACAGTTTGAGCCATCCCATCGCCCGTCATTCCCGCGAAAGCGGGAATCCAGAGCCACGAGAACGGTATTAGATTGCTCCTGGATCCCCGCTTTCGCGGGGATGACGATCAAATCTAGTCAAAATCCTGCTGTGCAAAGTCGATTGACTATGATAGGGCCTAGTTTTAAACTTTAACTTGCTCTAAAAAGATATTACCGCCACTTTTCAAGAAACTAAGCTGCAAAGATGGAAGACAAACTATCTGCAATTGCCCAGGCGATCGAGACTGAAAAAGACCCGCAATTCTTGATCCGGCTGCGCGCCGTCAAGGCCTTGCTTAGCGGCAAGGATATGCGAACGGTCGCGCTCGATACAGGAAAATCTGCAGATACAATTTTTAGGTGGCAACGTCTGTTCGAAAAATCTGGCGTAGAAGGTCTGAAGCCTGGCCTTCCCGGGCGACAGCGGCAATGGACTCCTGAGCAAATCCGGAAGATATCAGCGTTACTAAAAGAAATCACAAAAGACGATTTGTACACGCTCCGAGACGTAGAGGCAGCTGCCGAACGCGTATTGGGGAAAGGCTTCTTCACTTCTCGCCCCCGCAATGTTTTATCTAAGCTGATTGTAGCGCTTGGAATGCGCCAGGCGTATGTTTTTTGTGACCGCCTTCGTGGCCGTTCAATGGGTCGTTAGAATAAAAATAGAAAATGGCATCTTACTGCCTTAATTCCGACGGGCAA